>CAZONS010000318.1:0-4354 GCA_964581195.1 uncultured Thiobacillus sp.
AGATTATGTAAAACGTTGAGGGTGTTCAACCTCTTTACGGTCGGCTGGTAATATCGACCCCATAGCCTTCTTGCAATTTCCTGGCCAGGCATCATCTAGCCAGCCAACCCGCGTTTACTGATCCGCCCGTTTCAGCGATACCACCACTGGAGTCCTTCATGTCCGCCAAACACTGCCGCCTGCTCATCCTTGGTTCCGGTCCCGCCGGTTATACCGCCGCCGTCTATGCCGCCCGCGCCAATCTGCAACCCGTGGTGATCACGGGCTTGAGTCAGGGTGGCCAGTTGATGACCACCACCGAGGTGGATAACTGGCCGGCGGACGCCAATGGCGTGCAAGGCCCCGAACTGATGCAGCGTTTCCAGGCGCATGCCGAGCGTTTCAACACGGAAATCATTTTCGACCACATCCATACCGTCGACCTGAAGAACCGTCCCTTCACCCTCACCGGCGATGCCGGCAGCTACACCTGTGACGCCTTGATCATCGCCACCGGCGCTTCCGCCATGTATCTCGGACTGGAGTCCGAGCAGGCCTTCATGGGCCGGGGCGTGTCCGGTTGCGCCACTTGCGACGGCTTCTTCTACAAGGGCCAGGAAGTCGCCGTGATCGGTGGTGGCAATACCGCGGTCGAGGAAGCCATCTATCTTTCCAACATCTGTTCCAAGGTCACCCTGGTGCATCGCCGCGATAGCTTCAAGGCGGAAAAGATCATGGTCGATCACCTCATGGAACGCGTTAAGGAAGGCAAGATCGTCCTTGAATTGAATCAGGTTCTTGATGAAGTCCTGGGCGACAAGAGCGGCGTGACCGGCATGCGTCTGAAAAGTACCGCCGATTCCAGTACCAAGGAAATCACCCTCACCGGCATCTTCATCGCCATCGGCCACAAGCCCAATACCGACCTCTTCGCCGGGCAACTGGAACTGGATCACGGCTATGTGGTGACCCAGGGCGGTCGTCTCGGCAATGCCACCCAGACCAGCATAGAAGGTGTGTTCGCGGCGGGTGACGTGCAAGACATGATCTACAAGCAGGCGGTCACCAGTGCCGCCAGCGGCTGTCAGGCGGCCCTGGATGCCGAGCGGTATCTTGACAAGAAGTCTTAACAGGCTTTTCTAGTGCGATGAATAAAGACGGGAAACATCGTTCTCCCGTCTTGCCGTCCGAGGAGGAGGTCGTATTCCGGGAAGCGTTGGAGGATGTCATCCCCCTCACCCCGCACGGCCGTTTCCTCCCCTCCCCCGTCCGTCTACCACCGGTTCCGCTCAGCCTGTTCCGCGATGAGCGCGAGGTCATCCACGAGTCGTTGCATGATCCGATTCGTTGGGACATGGACACGGAGACCGGGGAAGAGACGTCCTATGTCCGTCCCGGCATCAACAGGCAGACCCTGCGCCGGCTGCGCCAGGGCGGCTGGGTCGCGCAGGCCGAACTCGACCTGCATGGCCTGACGCGACCGGAAGCAAAGCGGGAACTCGCGGATTTTCTCTATGAGTGCAAGCGACGCGGTGCCCGCTGCGTGCGCATCATCCATGGCAAGGGGCTGGGTTCGAAAAATCGCGAGCCGGTGCTGAAACTGCATGTCCGCCACTGGCTGATGCAGCGTGACGAGATCCTCGCCTTCGTCCAGGCGCGTCCGGCGGATGGCGGCGGCGGCGCGGTGATGGTGCTGCTGAAATCGCCGCACGCGTAGGGTGCGGCGCCGCGCGCACCGGTCCACGTCAAATGGTGCGCCTGGCGCACCCTACGCGGGAAACACCCCGGTCGAGAGATAGCGGTCGCCTCGGTCGCAGACGATGGAGACGATGACCGCGTTTTCCACTTCCTTCGAGAGTTGCAAGGCGGCGTATAGCGCGCCGCCGGAGGAGATACCGGCGAAGATGCCCTCCTCGCTCGCCAGCCGCCGTGTGGTGTCCTCGGCCGCGGCCTGGCCGACGTAGATCATGCGGTCCACCATGGTGTAGTCGCAGATGGAAGGCACGTATTCGGCCGGCCATTTGCGGATGCCAGGGATTTGCGCGCCCTCTTCCGGTTGCACGCCGACGATCTGGATGGCCGGGTTCTGTTCCTTGAGGTAGCGCGAGCAGCCCATGATGGTGCCGGTGGTGCCCATGCTGGAGACGAAGTGGGTGATGCGCCCTTCCGTGTCGCGCCAGATTTCCGGGCCGGTGCCTTCGTAGTGTGCGATGGGGTTATCCGGGTTGGAAAACTGGTCCAGGATCTTGCCCTTGCCTTCCTGCTGCAACTGTTCCGCGAGGTCGCGCGCGCCTTCCATGCCGGCGTCCTTGCTCACCAGCAGCAGATCGGCGCCATAGGCGCGCATGCTCTGGCGGCGCTCGATGGAGAGGTGCTCGGGCATGATCAGGATCATGCGATAGCCCTTGATGGCGGCGGCCATCGCCAGGGCGATGCCGGTATTGCCGCTGGTGGCCTCGATCAGGGTGTCGCCGGGCTTGATTTCACCGCGCGCCTCGGCGCGCGTGATCATCGACAGGGCCGGCCGGTCCTTGACGGAGCCCGCCGGGTTGTTGCCTTCCAGTTTCACCAGCACGATGTTGGAAGTGTTTCCCGGCAGTTTTTTCAGGCGGACCAGCGGCGTATTGCCGACGAAATCCTCGATGGTTTTGTACATGTTCAATCCTTGCCGAACAGATCCCGGCTATAGACCTTGTCCGCCACATCGCGCAGATCGTCGGTGATGCGGTTGGCGACGATGACATCGGATTGCCGCTTGAATTCGGCCAGATCGTTGACCACGCGCGAATGGAAGAACTCAGGCTCCGTCAGCACCGGTTCGTAGACGATGACTTCGATGCCCTTGGCCTTGATCCGCTTCATGATGCCCTGGATGCTGGAGGCGCGGAAATTGTCCGAGCCGCTCTTCATGATCAGCCGATGCACACCGACGATGCGGGGCTTGCGCTTCAGGATACTGTCGGCGACGAAGTCCTTGCGGGTGGTGTTGGAGTCGACGATGGCGCGCATCAGGTTCTGCGGCACGTCCTGGTAGTTGGCGAGCAACTGCTTGGTGTCCTTGGGTAGGCAGTAGCCGCCGTAGCCGAACGAGGGGTTGTTGTAGTGGTCGCCGATGCGCGGGTCGAGACAGACGCCCTGGATGATGTGCCTGGTGTCGAGGCCATGGGTGGCGGCGTAGGTGTCGAGTTCATTGAAATAGGCGACCCGCATGGCCAGATAGGTGTTGGCGAATAATTTGATCGCCTCGGCCTCGGTGGAGTCGGTGAACAGCACCGGGATGTCCTGCCTGATGGCGCCCTGCTTCAACAGGCTGGCGAAGGTCTGCGCGCGCGCGGATTGCTCGCCGACGATGATGCGCGAGGGATGCAGGTTGTCGTAGAGCGCCTTGCCCTCGCGCAGGAACTCGGGCGAGAAGATCAGGTTCTCGCAATTGAACTGGGTCTTGAGCCTGGCGGTATAGCCGACCGGGACGGTGGACTTGAGGATCATCACCGCCTTCGGGTTGATCGCCTTGACGTCCTGGATCACCGCCTCGACCGTGCTGGTATTGAAGTAATTGGTTTCCGGGTCGTAATCCGTGGGCGTGGCGATGACCACGAACTCGGCGCCTTCATAGGCTTCGCGCTTGTCCAGGGTGGCGCGGAAGTTGAGCGGCTTGTGGGTCAGATAGTCCTCGATTTCTACATCGACGATGGGCGAGACCTTGCGGTTGAGCATCTCGACCTTCTCGGGAACGATGTCGAGCGCGACCACTTCGTTGTGTTGCGCGAGAAGCACTGCATTGGAGAGGCCGACGTAGCCGGTGCCGGCGATGGCGATTTTCATGGAGTCATTCCCTGTTCGTGGTGTCCATTTCCCGCGCGATGGCTTCGAGCGCGGCGAGGGGATCGGCGGCCTGGGTGATGGGGCGGCCGATGACCAGATAATCCGAGCCGGCCCGCATGGCCTGCGCGGGTGTCAGGATGCGGGTCTGGTCGCCCGCCGCGCTGCCGGCGGGGCGTATGCCCGGCGTCACCAGCAGAAAATCGCGATCGAGGCTGGAACGCAGCAGCGGCGCCTCCCGCGCGGAACAGACCACGCCATCCATGCCGCTGTCATGCGCCAGCGCGGCGAGCAGCATCACCTGCTGGTGCGCGGAAGCCTCGACGCCGATGGCGCGCAGTTCATCCTCGCCCATGCTGGTCAGCACGGTCACCGCGATCAGCCTGGGTCGCTCGCTCACACCTTCCAGAGCATCGCGCGCCGCACGCATCATGCGGGGACCGCCCGAAGCATGCACATTCATCATCCACACACCCAGACGCGCCGCCGCCTTGCAGGCCTGGGCCACGGTATTGGGGATGTCATGGAACTAGAGATCGAGAAAGACCGCGAA
>CAZONS010000319.1:0-4350 GCA_964581195.1 uncultured Thiobacillus sp.
CCATGCCGAAGGCGATGGTCGCCACCATCACCAGGCCGTCCTCCTTGAGGAAGCGCTCCTGGTGGAAGCGGCGCAGCCCCGCGGCCAGGCCCGCGTGGTAGGGCAACGCCGGGATGCCGTGCTCCACCAGGAAGGCCGCCGTCTGCTCGGTGCCCTTGCGGGACAGGCAGTAGACGATGCCCGCGTCGCCGGGGTGCTCGGCCCGCAGGAAGGCCAGGGCATTGTCGGCGAAGGAATCCAGGTGGTCCCAGAGCTCCTCCTTGCGTAGATAGCCCTCGGGGCCCGCGTCGATGCGCACGATGCGCGCCTTGTCGCCGAGGACTTCGATGGGTTCGCCGTAGTCGGGGCTGACGTGCGGGTCGACCACCCGCCGCGTCATCAGGTCCACCCGCGCCACGCCGGGCAGTTCCGCCAGCGCGCGCGCCAGTTCCACTACATAAAGGGTCTGGCCGCCGGTGTCGGCGTCGCGGCCCAGTTCCAGGTCGCGGCCGCGGATCAGGCCATGCACGCTGATCAACAGAAGATGGAGTGGGGTCATGTCGTTGCTTCTCCCTCAAGCCGCCATTCGTCGATGAATGGCCGGTAGAACGTCGCGTCGTCCGGAATGGCGCCGCGCAGGCCGCAGATCGCGCCGGCGAAACGATGCGCGCGGGCCAGCGTCTGTTCCATCGGCCAGCCTTGCGTCAGGCCGAGCAGGAAAACGGCCGCGAAGCCATCGCCGGCGCCGACGGTATCGACCGGATCGACGACCGTTCCCGTCGTCCCCGACTGGAACAGCTCGCCATTGGATTTCAGCAGCCAGGCGCCCTTTTCGCCCTGGGTCACCAGCAGCTGGCGCAGACTGAAGGCGTGGATCAGGCGTTCACCCAGTTGCCTCGCGGGGCCGCTGCCCTGGCCCATCATGTGGGCGACGCGGTGCAGTTCCTCCTCGTTCACCTTGACCACTTCCGCCTGGCCGAGCGACCAGCGCAGCACGTCCTTGCGCACCCAGGGGTCGCGCAGGTTGATGTCGAGAAAATTGCGCGCCTGGGCGGTCTGCAACAGCGTCCGCAATGCCGGGCGCGAGGCGGCGCGCTGCGCGAGCGTGCCGAAATAGACCCATCGTGGCCGCCGTGACAGGGCGACCAGTCGCGCCATCTCGGCATGGATGAAGTCCCAGGCCTGCTCCGGCACGATCTCGAAATGGTGGCCGTTCGCGTCCATGCTGATGCGAACCTGGCCGGTGGGGTGCAGGCAGTCCTGCTGCACGCCGTCGACGGCCAGTCCGGCGGCCTGGATCGAGTCCAGCAGCCGGCGACCGCGTTCATCCTTGCCGATGCGGGTGATCAGCACCGGCGCGATTCCGACGCCGCGCCCGAGTCCGAGCAGGTGATGGGCGACGTTGAAGGGGGCGCCTCCCTGGACTTCGCGGTCCGGAAAGCAGTCCACCAGCACCTCGCCGAACAGGACGATGGCGGTGGCGGTCAGGTCCTCCGGGGAGGATTGGGGGGCGGTGGTCTCCTGCATGCTGGCGCGGCCTCAGCTACCCAGGTAGAGGGCGAGGGCGGCGATCTGCTCGTCGCTCAGCGGTTGGGCGATGGTCGTCATCAGGGCCGATCTCGGGCCCACGGTGTCGCCGGCGCGGTAGGCGCGCAGCCGGTCCCCGACCTCCTTGACACTCAATTTCGCCAGGCTCGGGAAGTCGCCCACGCCTTCGGCGGTATCGCCATGACAGGCGAGGCAGGCACGTTTGTACACGGTGTAGGCCTCGTCCCCGGCGCTCGCCACGGCCTCCGCCATCGCCGCGACCTCCGCCTGGACCGGCGGCGCGACCGCCGCTTCCGGTGTGGCGGGTGGCGCCTGGGTCGCGTCGCCACAGGCGCTCAGCAGAACCAGCAAGGCGACCAGCAGGGAATGGCGGTGGAATGACATGGACGTTCTCCTGTTTGGCGGGGTGGCGCGCCAGAATGTGGACGATACCCCCGATAAGCTGTTCACTAAAATAGTTTTGCATAATAACATGAAGCCGTTTTTCAGCGCCCCATGACACTCTTACCCCTTACGGACCGCATCGATGACCCGCCCGCGCGTACACGAGACCCTGCAAAAATTCCGCATCATCATCGGCGCCGTGCGCCAGCATTCGCGCGAGCTGGAAGCGGCCTGCGGCATCAGCGGCGCCCAGGTCTGGATGCTGGCCAGCATAGCCGAGCAACCCGACATCACCGTATCGCGGTTGAGCCAGACCTTGTCCATCCATATCTCGACCGCCAGCAATCTGCTCGACAAGCTCGCCCGCGCCGGCCTGGTCGATCGACTGCGCGGCGAGGAAGATCGTCGCGTGGTCCGCCTGCGCCTGACCGAAGCGGGGGGCGCCGTGCTCGAACGGGCGCCGAAACCGCTGACCGGCCTGGTGTTCGATGCGCTGGAAAGGATGGGGGCGGAAGACCTGGCCAGGCTCGACGCCGACCTCGCCACCCTGATCGGGATCATGAAGCCGGTGGATTCGGACGCGGCCAATGAGCCGATGTCCAATCTGGTGCGTTGAGAACCACGCAACGGCAAGGAATATCCTTGCCCGCGGCCCGCCGATGGCCGGAACCGGGAAGCCGTCCTGTGATATAAATCGCGCGTTTTTTCCAGGTTTTCAGGGGTGTTCAGGTGACTTTCGGCAAGCATGCAATTTCCGCGCTGGCGCTGGCGCTTTCCTCGGGTCTTTTCCTTTCCGCTTGCGGCAAGACCGAGAGCACCGGCGGCGATGTCGTCAGAATCGGTTCCGTCGCCCCCCTGACCGGCCCGCAAACCCACATCGGCAAGGACAACGAGAACGGCGCCCGCCTGGCGGTGGAGGAAATCAACGCCCAGGGCCTCACCCTCGGCGGCAAGAAGGTGACGCTGGAACTGCTCGGAGAGGATGATCAGGCCGAGCCCAAGACCGCCACCATCGTCGCCCAGAAGCTGGTGGACGCCGGCGTCGTGGCGGTGATCGGCCACCTCAATTCGGGCACCACCATCCCGGCCTCGCGTATCTACCATGACGCCGGCATCCCGCAGATCTCCCCCTCCGCCACCGCCGTCGCCTACACCGCGCAGGGCTACAAGACCGCCTACCGGGTGATGGCCAACGACGCCCAGCAGGGCCGCGCGCTGGGCCAGTTCGCGGTGGGCAAGCTGGGCGCGAAAAAGATCGCCATCATCGACGACCGTACCGCCTACGGCCAGGGCCTCGCCGACGAGTTCGAGAAGGCCGCCGTGGCGGCCGGCGGCGAGATCGTCGCGCACGAGTTCACCAACGACCGCGCCACCGATTTCACCGCCATCCTCACCAGCATCAAGGGCAAGGCGCCCGACCTGGTGTTCTTCGGCGGCATGGACCCGCAGGGCGGGCCGATGGCGAAACAGCTCAAGCGCCTGGGGCTGACCGCGAAGCTGCTCGGCGGCGACGGCCTGCAGAACGCCAACTTCGTGAAACTGGCGGGCGCCGACGCCGAGGGCGTGCTCGCCTCCTCGCCCGGCCTGCCCATCGATTCCATGCCCGGCGGTCCGGAATTCCGCAGGAAGTTCGAGGCCAAGTACGGCGTCATCCAGGTCTACGCGCCCTATGCCTACGACGCCGTCTACGCGCTGGTGGAAGCCATGAAGCGCGCCGACGCCAGCACCCCGGCCAAGGTGCTGGCGGAACTGCCGAAGACCGACCTCCAGGGCGTGAGCGGCCCGATCAAGTTCGACGCCAAGGGCGACACCACCGGCGGCGCCGTGACCCTCTATGAAGTGAAAGACGGCGCCTGGCGGGTGCTGGAAACGGTTAAATAAGGATCGTAGGTCGGGTTAGGCGAAGCCGTAACCCGACATTTGGCGTTGATCGTCGGGTTACGGCTTCGCCTAACCCGACCTACGCCTAACACGGTACAACATGGACATCTTCCTTCAGCAACTCGTCAACGGCCTCGTGCTGGGCAGCATCTACGCCCTGGTGGCGCTCGGCTACACCATGGTCTACGGCATCCTGGAACTGATCAACTTCGCCCATGGCGAGGTGACCATGATCGGCGCCATGGTGGGTCTGACGGTCATAGGCCTGATCATGGGCCTGGCCCCGGATCTGCCGGGTATCCTGGTGGTGCTCGGGGGGGTGCTGGTGGCCATACCCGCCTGCATGCTGTTGGCCTACAGTATCGAGAAGGTGGCCTATCGCCCCTTGCGCAAGGCACCCCGGCTGGCCCCCCTGATCACGGCCATCGGAGTGTCCATCGTGCTCCAGAACGTGGCCATGCTGGTATGGGGGCGTCAGTACATCTCCTTTCCTCGCATTCTGCCCGAAGGCCAGTATGAACTTCTGGGCGCCCACATCAGTTACCTCCAGATTTTCAT
>CAZONS010000320.1:0-4349 GCA_964581195.1 uncultured Thiobacillus sp.
CTGTTCGCGCCCGGCCTGGCCCTGGCCTTCGGCTGGACCAACGTGTTCGGCCTGGTGTTGGTCCCGCTGTCCATCGTCTTCGTGATTTACCTGGCGTTCGCCAAGGACGCGCCGGAATGCCCGCCGCCCAAGACCTTCGCCGAATACTCCGGCATCCTCAAGGACCGCGACGCCTGGTGGTTCATGTTCTTCTACTCGGTCACCTTCGGCGGCTTCGTCGGCCTCGCCTCCAGCCTCACCATCTATTTCAACGACCAGTACGGCCTGCCGCCGGTGACCGCGGGCTATTTCACCGCCGCCTGCGTCTTCGCCGGCTCCCTGGTGCGGCCGATCGGCGGCGTGGTGGCGGACCGCATCGGCGGCGTCCGCTCCCTGACCGTGATGTACGCCCTGGCCGCCGTGTTCCTGGCGACGGTGAGCGTCGGCCTGCCCAACCAGTGGCTGGCCCTGGCCGGCTTCGTCGCGGCCATGCTGTCGCTGGGCATGGGCAACGGCGCGGTGTTCCAGCTGGTGCCGCAACGCTTCCGCAAGGAAATCGGGGTGATGACCGGTCTGGTCGGCATGGCCGGCGGCGTCGGCGGCTTCTATCTGGCTTCCAGCCTCGGCTTCTCCAAGGGCCTGACCGGCGACTACCAGGCCGGCTTCCTGATCTTCGCCGCGCTGTGCATCGTCGCCCTGCTCGGCCTGACCTCGGTGAAGACGCGCTGGCGCACCACCTGGGGCGCGACCACCCTGGCGCGGGTGTAACTTCGCGAGCCATGCAACTCGCCTTCGGCTACGCCTCCGAGACCGGCCCGCGTCCCCGCAACGAGGACTTCGGCGGTTTCACCACGCCCGCCGCCGCCACGGTGGCGGTGAAGGGCTACCTGGCGGCGCTCGCCGATGGGGTGTCGGGCGGCACGCATGGGCGCGAGGCGGCGGAGAGCACGGTGCGCAACCTGCTCGCCGACTACTACGCCACGCCCGAGACCTGGGAAGTGGCGCACGCCCTAGACACGGTCATCCAGAGCCAGAACCGCTGGCTTTCCGGCCAGGTCGCTTCGCGCAGGGAGGCGGGCGGCATGGCCTGCACCCTGTCGGCGCTGGTGCTGCGCGGGCGACGCTGGCATCTGGCGCATGTCGGTGATACCCGGATCTACCGCCTGCGCGGCGAACATCTGGAACAGCTCACCCAGGATCACACCTGGGAGCAGCCGGGCATGGAGCATGTGCTGAAGCGCGCGGTCGGCCTGGATACGCATCTGCGGGTGGACCACGCCGAGGGCGAACTGGCGCCGGGCGATGTCTTTCTCATCGCCTGCGACGGGGTCTGGCAGCCACTGGGACAGGTCGAGCTGCACCGTCTGCTGAAGCTCTACGATGACGCGGAGGCCGCCGCCCGCAACCTGGTGGCCGCGGCGCTGCACCAGGGCGGCGGCGATAATGCCAGCGCCCTGGTGGTCCGCGTGGCGGACCTGGGGGAGGACGTCGACCAGACCGCGTTCCTCAACCGCCGCCACCTGCCCCTGCCCGGCCGCCTGGCCCCCGGTTCGATGCTGGATGGCTACCGCATCGACGCAGTCCTGCACGACTCGCGCGAGACCCTGTTATACCGGGCACACGCGGCGGATTCCGGGCAGCCCTGCGTGCTCAAGACCCTGCAACCGCGCCTGGAGGGTGACGCCGAACTGGCCGACCGGCTGCTCATGGAAGAGTGGCTGGGCAAGCGGGTGCGTTCGCACTACTTCGCGGAGATCCTGCCGGCGCCGGAACGCAACTTCCTCTACTTCGCGATGAGCTGGCATGACGGCCAGACCTTGCAGGCGCGGCTGGATCAGGGCCGTCATTTCAGCGCGCAGGAAACGGTGTCGCTGGGCATACGGCTGCTCAAGGGCCTGGCCGCGCTGCATCGCCTGGACGTGGCGCACCGCGATCTGAAACCGGCCAACCTGCATCTGGGCGAGGACGGCAGGCTGCGCATCCTCGATCTCGGCGTCGCCGATTGCCCGGCCTGTCCGCGCGGCCAGGTCGAGGGTCATCCCGGCACGCCCAGCTACATGGCGCCGGAACTGTTCTCCGGCGAGCCGGGGGATGCCGGCATGGCGCGCGGCGCCGATCTCTACGCGGTCGGCGTCACCCTCTATCACCTGCTCACCCGCAAGTACCCCTACGGCGAGATCGAGGCGTTCCAGCACCCGCGCTTCGGCGATCCGGTGCCGCCGACGCGTTATCGCCCGGAACTCCCCGGTTGGCTGGAGAACGCCCTGCTCAAGGCCTGCGCGCGAACGCCGGAAGCGCGCTTCGAAACCGCGGAGGAGTTCCTGCTCGCCCTGGAACGGGGCGAGTCCAGCCGCCTGGCGCGACCGCGCCCCACCCCATTGGCCGCGCGCGACCCCGCGCGTTTCTGGCAGACTGTCGCGCTCGTCGCGGTAGTGTTCAATCTGCTGTTCCTCTACCTATTGGTGGCGGGATAGGCAGCCATTCATTCAAGGAGAATTCCATGCTGGTCAAAGACATCATGAGCCGCGGCGCCCGCACTGTCGGCCCCGACACCCCCCTGCTCGAAGTGTCGTCCCTGATGTGCCTGTACCGGCTCTCCGGCCTGCCGGTGGTGGTGGACGGCAAACTTACCGGCTTCATCGCCGAGAAGGATGTGCTCTCGCGGCTCTTCCCCACCCTGTCCGATTTTCGCGACGGCATGATGGGCGTCGACTACGCGGCGATGGAGGCCCAGTACAAGGAAGTGATGCACCTCAAGACCGCCGACATCATGGCGACGCGGGTGATCAGCGTCTCGCCCGAGATGCATGCCCTGCAGGCCGCCGCCACCATGGCGCGGCACAACTTCCGCCGCATTCCGGTGGCCACCGGCGACAGCCTGGTGGGCATGCTTTCCCTGGGCGATGTGCACAAGGCGCTGTTCCACGCCAACGTGTCCGGAATCGGACGCTGATCGGCCAGGACCGCCGCCGCGCCATGGCCAAGACCGCCGCGCCCCCGGAACTGCGCGTCATGATCGTCGACAACGACGACGCGCGCAGCCGCAACCTGCGCGGCGCCCTTACCCTGGCGGGCTATCACGTGGTGGCGGAACTGAAGGAATCGCTGGCCCTGCCCGACGCGGTGAACGGTCTGAAGCCGCACATCGTCATCGTCGCCGCCGACTCGCCGGACCGCGACACCCTCGAACACATCAGCGTCACCACCCGCGACGCGCCGCGCCCGGTGGTGATGTTCACCCAGGACGGCACCAGCGAGAGCATCCGCGCGGCGGTGAAGGCCGGCGTCTCGGCCTACGTGGTGGACGGCCTGGCGCCGGAGCGCATCCGCTCCATCCTGGAGGTGGCCTGCGCCCGTTTCGACGCCCACCAGGAACTGACCGGACGCCTGGCGGAAAGCGAACGCCAGTTGGCCGAGCGCAAGAACGTGGAAAAGGCCAAGGGCCTGCTCATGAAGAAGCGCGGCCTCTCCGAGGACGAGGCCTTCCGGGAGATGCGCGACCTGGCCATGCGCACCGGCAAGAAGCTGGGCGAAGTGGCCGAGACCCTGATCGCGGCGGCACACCTGCTGTAACCGTGGCGCCGACGTTACACGTTACTGGCAGACCTGTTGCAGGTCGAACGACAGCAGATCGGTCTTGTTGATGCCGGCCATGCCGAGGCTGACCGCCTCATGCAGGATCTTGATCGTCGGTGGCGTGATGCCGACCACTTCCGTGGGGCATTTGAACGACACCACCACCAGGGGCTTCTCCCCGGTCGGATAGACCTTGGTGATCCTGGGCAGGATGCTCTGACCGCTGTCCGGCAACAGGGGAATCGACGGAATCAGACTGGAGAGAAAACTGGATGACGCGCTTCCGGGCACACCGGATTTCGACTCGGCGGCGCGTTCGACGCCAGCCTCGCGCGGCAGTGGCCGCGGCAGGTACGGGTTTTCCGCGCGGCCGCCGATCGTCGCGAACGGCACCGGGGTGTACACGGGGGGAACATAGGCAGGCGGCGTCTGGACGGGCGGGGGGACCGCCACCGCGACCGGCGCGGGCGGCGCCGGAACGGTCTCGGGCGGCGCCGTGGTCGCCACGGACGGCGGCGCGGCGGGCGGCTCACGCAACTGGGTGGTCAGGGACAGGCGCAGGCCCTCGGGGGTGGCGCTGGCGATGGGAACGCTGGCCGCCTTGGGACTCCGCGCGCGCGGCGTGGCGCTGGCCTTGCCCGCGTGTTTCTTGGCGACGGCCACCTTGGCCCGCTCGGCGGCAGCGGCCGGCGCGGCGGCAAGGAGGGCGACGAGCACGCCGCACAGGATTCGTATTCGTTGTTTCATGATCGATCAGGGAGAGGTTGGATACGGCGGAAATCGCGCGGCGACCA
>CAZONS010000321.1:0-4271 GCA_964581195.1 uncultured Thiobacillus sp.
CGATTACATCGTCAAGCCCTTCCAGGGCGAGGAAGTCCTCACCCGCGCCCGCACCCACATCGAACTGGGCCGCGCCCGCGGCGCGCTGGCGCGCAGCAACGAGCGACTGGAGGAACTGGTGGCCGAGCGCACCCGCGAACTGTCCGCCGCCAACAGCCGCCTGGAGCAGGCCATGCGCGAAGAGCATGCCCTGCGCGAATTGCTCGCCCTCTCCCACCATCACTTCGCGGATCAGGACTACGCCCACCGCGCGCTCAGCAGCCTCAACGAGAACATCGGCTGGCAACCCCGGATCCGCAGCGCCGTCCTCAGCGTCGCGGCCATCGGCGACCAGCGTCTGGTCATGGCCGCCTCGCGGGGCTACACCCCCAGCCAGGAAGCCGCCATGGCCGGCATGACCCTGAGCAGCTGCAATCAGACCAGCGGCCGTTTCTGCCTCAAGGGCGACAGGAGTGAAGCCTGCACCCGGATCCACGACATCCTTCAACTCGACGCCGACGACTTCAGCCTTTGCCTGCCCCTGACCTCGGGCGACCAGGTCTTCGGGCTCCTGATCCTCGCCAGCCGCGCGCCGGAAGCGTTCAGCCCCATGCCCTTCCTGTTGCAGGTGGCCGAAGTGCTGGCCATGGGCATCGCCCGCCGCCACGCCGACGAACAACTGGCCTGGCAGGCCTATCACGACGAACTCACCCACCTGCCCAACCGTCGCCTGCTGGAGGAGGAATTGCGACGGGAAATGCGCAATGCCGACCGGCACGCCAACCATTGCGGCATCCTGCTCATCGACCTGGATCACTTCAAGCTGCTCAACGATGCCCTCGGTCATAACGTCGGCGACCAGTTCATCAAGGAAGTGGCGAAGCGGGTGAAGGAGACGGTGCGGGTATCGGACCTGCTGTTCCGCTGGGGGGGCGATGAATTCATCGTGCTGCTCCCGGCCATCGGCCAGAACGAGGAGGAATCCGTCACCCATGCCCGGGCCGCCGCCGAGAAGATCGCCCAGAGCCTGGTCGAACCGATGCAGGCGGGCGACCAGAGCGTCCACATCAACGCCAGCATGGGCATCGCCCTCTATCCCAGCGACGGAGCCACCAGCGAGGAACTGCTCATGCATGTCGACCTGGCGATGCACAAGGCGAAACAGGCCGGCCGCAACAGTGTCCACTTCTTCCAGCCGGAGATGCAAAGCGACGCCGAACAGCGCCTGTCGCTGGAAAAGGAACTGCGCGAGGCGCTCAAGGCACGCCAGTTCCTGCTCCACTATCAGGCGCAGGTGGACGACGGCGGCCGCCTGATCGGCGCCGAAGCGCTGGTGCGCTGGCAACACCCCGAACGCGGCCTCATCCCGCCGGGCAAATTCATTCCCATCGCCGAGGACTCCGGCCTCATCCTGCCCCTGGGCGACTGGGTGCTCGAAACCGCCTGCCGGCAGCTGCGCCTCTGGACCGAAGCGGAACACGCGCTCGGCCGCTTCCTCGCGGTCAACGTCAGCGCCCAGCAATTCCACCAGAGCGATTTCGTCGACCGCGTCCGCCGCGTGCTCGATCTCACCGACGCGCCGCCCGGGGCGCTGGAACTGGAAGTCACGGAAAGCCTGCTGCTGGCCGATATCGACGGCGCCGTCCAGAAAATGGGGCGCCTGCGTGATCTGGGCATCCGCTTTTCCGTGGACGACTTCGGCACCGGCTACTCCTCCCTGGCCTACCTCAAGCGTCTGCCGGTAGACCAGCTCAAGATCGACCGGTCCTTCGTGCACGAGGTGCACCGCGACGGCCGCAACGCCTCCATCGTCCGCACCATCATCTCCCTGGCCCACAACCTGGGCATGGAAGTCATCGCCGAGGGGGTCGAGGAAGCCGCCGAGTTCGACTTCCTGCGCGAGGCGGGCTGCCGCCAATTCCAGGGCTTCCACTTCAGCCGCCCCCTGCCTGTGGAGACGTTCGATCAACAGTGGCCATGGCGGGGGTGATCGTCCCCCACCGCCGCCCCCCCGACGACAGCCCGCGCGGAAAAGGAACCGTCATGACACGAGCAATCTCCCTCCTGTCCACCTGCCTCCTGCTCCTCGTCGCCGGCTGCGAACGCCCCGCCGACACCTCCGCCGGGCCACGCTACGACACCGGCCCCGCGCACGACGGCAAACGGCAGTACCGGCTCGCCATCCACCCGCTGCACAATCCGCGCAAGCTCTCCGAGGCCTATCAGCCTCTCATCGACCATCTCAACGCCCGCCTTCCCGAGGCCCATTTCGAGCTGGAGGCCTCGCGCGATTACCAGGCCTACGAGGCCAAGTTCCGCGCCCGCGAACCGGAATTGCTCCTGCCCAACCCCTGGCAGACCCTGGAAGCCATGAAAAAGGGCTACCAGGTCATCGCCATGGCCGGTGACGCCGCGGACTTCAAGGGCATCTTCCTGGTGCGCCGCGACAGCGGCATCCGCGCCCCCGCCGACCTCAGGGGCAAGGTGGTGAGCTATCCCTCCCCGACCGCCCTGGCCGCCTGCATCATGCCGCAGGACTACCTGCACCGGCACGGCATCGACATCCACAAGGACATCGAGAACCGCTATGTCGGCTCCCAGGAGTCCTCGATCATGAACGTCTACCTGGGCGAAGCCGCCGCCGGCGCCACCTGGCCGCCCCCTTGGCGTCTGTTCCAGAAAAGCCACCCCAGGGAGGCCGCGGCGATGGAGGTGATCTGGGAGACACAGCCGCTGTTGAACAACGCGGTGATGGCGCGGGACGACGTGCCGGCCGCCTTGCGCGACAAGCTGCGCGCGCTGCTGCTCGCGCTCGACCAGACCGCGGAGGGCAGAGCCATCCTCGCCACCATGGAGACCGCCCGCTTCCACCCCGCCGACGACGCCACTTACGACAGGGTGCGCCAATACGTGGCCACCTTCGAGCGGGAGGTGCGTCCGGTGGAACAGAAATGACAGCGGCCACCCGCCCGAACAGCGCCCGCGCACATGACACACACCTCCCGCGAGGTTCGCTCCCCCCGGCCCGCGATCATGCTTGACCGCTTGCGCGTGCTGCTCTTCGGCACCCTGCGCCGCCAGCTCATCCTCGGGGTGGCCCTGGTGCACGCGGTGATGATGACCCTGTTCATCTGGGATCTCACGACGCGGCAGGAGACCATGCTGCTGGATCGCCAGACCGAACACGCCACCGCCCTCGCCAGAAGCATCGCCACCACCTCGGCCGGCTGGGTCGCGGCGCGCGACTTCTATGGCCTGCAGGAGATCGTACTGACGCAGAGCCGATATCCCGAACTGCTCTTCGCCATGATCCTGGACACGCGCGGCCAGGTGATCGCGCACAGCGACACGACGCGTCTCGGCCAGTTCGTGAGCGATCTGCCAGACCGCCAGCCGAAGAACGGCGATGTCATCCTGCTCAGCCACGACGCCGCCCTGGTGGACGTGCTCAGCCCGATCATCCTGGCCGGCCGCCAGGTCGGCTGGGTACGGGTGGGACTGGGCCAGCGGATCATCGGTCAACAACTGGCCACGCTCATCCGCGACGGCATCCTCTACGCCATCGCCGCCATCGTCATCGGCTCGCTCCTGGCCGGCTACATGGGTCGCCGGCTCACCCGGCGCCTGGACGCCATCCAACAGGTGAGCGACGCCATCCACAATGGCGACGCCAGCCGCCGCGTCGCGGTCGAAGGCGATGACGAAGCCGCCCGTCTCGCCCGCCAGTTCAACGAGATGCTCGATGGCCTGGCGGACCGTGAACGCGAACTGCGCGACCGGGAAGCGCACCTGCACACCCTGTTGCAGACCCTGCCCGACCTGGTCTGGCTGAAGGATCGGAACGGCGTCTATCTCTCCTGCAACACCCGCTTCGAACGCTTTTTCGGCGCCAGGGAAAAGGACATCGTCGGCAAGACCGACTACGACTTCGTCGACCGCGAACTGGCCGACTTCTTTCGCGAGAACGACCAGAAGGCGATGGCCGCCGGCGGCCCCAGCGTCAACGAGGAATGGATCCCGTTCGCGGACGACGGCCACCAGGAACTGCTGGAAACCATCAAGACCCCGATGTTCACTGCCGACGGCAAGCTGATCGGCGTCCTCGGCATCGGCCGCGACATCACCGCGCGCAAGCGCGCCGAGGCGGAACTGACCGAACACCGCGAGCATCTGGAGGAACTGGTCGCCACCCGCACGCGGGAACTCGAAATCGCCCGCGACGCCGCCGAAGCGGCCAACCGCATGAAATCGGTGTTCCTCGCCAACATGAGCCATGAGCTGCGCACCCCGCT
>CAZONS010000322.1:0-4217 GCA_964581195.1 uncultured Thiobacillus sp.
GGGCGTGACATCTACATCCGGGAAGGCTGCTACAACTGCCACTCGCAGATGGTGCGTCCGTTCCGCGCCGAGACCGAACGTTATGGCCACTTCTCCGTGGCCGGCGAGTTCGTCTACGACCGTCCGTTCCAGTGGGGCTCCAAGCGTACCGGTCCGGACCTCCACCGGGTCGGTGGACGCTACTCGGATGATTGGCACTACACGCACCTGATGAACCCGCGCGATGTGGTCCCGGAATCCAACATGCCCGCCTATCCGTGGCTTGCCGACGCGCCCGCCGACGCCGCCAACATCCAGGCCAAGATGAAGACGCTGAACATCGTCGGCCATGGCTACACGGAGCAGGAAATCGCGGAGGCCCCCGCCATGCTGGAAGGCAAGACGGAAATGGACGCCATGATCGCCTACCTGCAGGTGCTGGGCACCTCGGCACCCAAGGCGCAGTGACATGGATGCCGGCACACTCGGTTCAGCCGTAACCGTTCTCTTCTTCGTCCTGTTCGTCGTGATCCTGTGGTGGGTGTTCAGGCGCGACAACAAACAGAAATTCGAGGACGCCGGCAATCTTCCCTTCCAGGAAGATGCCGACGCGGCCGGCAAACGCCACACAGACTAGGAGACACTTATGATTGCTGGATACGCAGTACCCGACTTTGTCAGTGAGTTCTGGCATTACTACATTGCCGCGTTCACTGTCCTCGGCATCCTGTTCTCGCTCTGGCTGCTCAACAGCCAGACCACCAAGAAACTGGCGGAAGGCGAACAGGCTGAAGTGATGGCCCCCACCTGGGACGGCGACCTGCAGGAACTGAACAACCCGCTGCCGCGCTGGTGGATGTGGATGTTCTACGGCCTGATCTTCTTCGGCATCGGCTACCTGGTGCTCTACCCTGGCGTCGGCAAGTTCGCCGGCACCCTGGGCTGGACCTCCTTCCAGGAATGGAAGGACGACAAGGATGCGGTCGACGCCGAGTTCGAGAAGGTCATGGCGCCGTTCAAGTCGCAAGATCTGATGGCGGTCGCGGCGGATCCCAAGGCCAGGGAAATGGGTCAGAACCTGTACATGACCTACTGCTCCCAGTGCCATGGCTCCAGCGCCCAGGGCGGCAAGGGCTTCCCCGACCTGACCGACGGCCAGTGGCTGTTCGGCGGCACTCCGGACGACATCCATGCCAGTATCGCCGGTGGCCGTATCGCCGAGATGCCGGCCATGGGCGATGCCGTGGGTGGCGAGCAGGGTGCCCGCGAGGTGGCGAACTACGTGCTGTCTCTGGGTGGCAAGTCGCATGACGCCAACCTGGCGGCGGCAGGCAAGGAGAAGTATGCCGCCTGTGCCGGTTGCCACGGTGAGGACGGCAAGGGCATGCCCGCCGCCAGCTTCCCCGACCTGACCGACGACGCCTGGCAATATGGCGGCAGCGAATCCGCCATCGCCCAGAGCATCCTGAAGGGTCGCAAGGGTGGCATGCCGGCGCAGATGGAAGCGCTGGGCGAGTCCAAGGTCCACCTCCTGGCCGCCTATGTCTGGGGTCTGGGTGGCGGCAAGCAGCCCGCCGCGCCCGCCCCGGCCATGGAAGCGCCCGCGATGGACGCACCCGCCATGGACGCAGCGGCGCCCGCCGCGCAGTAAGCCCGCAAGGGTATCCGGGCTGGCCCGCGGGCCGGCCCCGGAACCCAGCCCATTCCACCGTGCTGGAGTGGGCTGGCTTCCGGTGATGCACATCGCCCCAGGCAAGACTCAAAGAGGGCTCAGCCGGCAACAGGCATTGAATTTCGGTCAGCCTGGCCAGTACCTTTTCGAGAGAGAGAACCACAGTGTCCGACAAGAAGCCCGTCGACATCCCGATCATCAAGGATGCCGGAAGCGAAACAGAGCAGTCGCTCTACGCCGTCCACCAGAAGATCTACCCCCGCGCCGTCACCGGGATTTTCAACTACTGGCGCATCGCGCTGGTGGTCATCACCCAGGCCGTGTTCTACGGCCTGCCCTGGCTCACCTGGGATGATCGTCAGGCGGTGCTGTTCGATCTCGGCGCGCGCAAGTTCTATCTGTTCGACATGGTGTTCTGGCCACAGGACTTCATCTGGTTCGCGGTGATCCTGATTCTTTCGGCGCTCGGACTGTTTCTCTTCACCGCCATCGCCGGCCGCCTCTGGTGCGGTTATGCCTGTCCGCAAACGGTCTACACCGAACTGTTCATGTGGATCGAGGGCTGGATCGAGGGCAACTACAAGCAGCAGCAGAAGCTCAACGCCATGCCCTGGAATGGCGAGAAGATCCTTCGGCGCGGCGGCAAACACCTCGCCTGGATCATCCTGTCCCTGTGGACCGGTTTCTCCTTCGTGGCCTATTTCACGCCGGCCACCGTGCTCTGGCAGGAAATGCTCGTCTTCAGCTTCGGCCCCTGGGAAGCCTTCTGGATTTTCTTCTATGCCTTCGCCACCTGGGGTTTCGCCGGCTTCATGCGCGAACAGGTGTGCAAATACATGTGTCCCTACGCCCGCTTCCAGAGCGTGATGTTCGACACCGACACCCTGATCATCACCTACGACTACAAGCGCGGTGAATCGCGCGGCACGCGCAGGAAAGGGGCCGACTACAAATCCCAGGGGCTGGGCGACTGCGTGGATTGCGGCATCTGCGTGCAGGTCTGCCCGACCGGCATCGACATCCGCAACGGTCTGCAATACATGTGCATCGGTTGCGCGGCCTGCATCGACGCCTGCGACCAGGTCATGGAGAAGATGGACTATCCCAAGGGGCTGATCCGCTACTCCACCCAGAACGCCATCGACGGCGTCTACAGCGACAAGGAAATTCCCAAACATGTATTCCGGCCGCGCACCCTGTTCTACATCGCCGTCGTCAGCGTCATCACCCTCGCCTTCTTCTACACCCTGGCGATGCGCATTCCGATGCGCGCCGACGTGATCCGCGACCGACTGACCCTCTCCCGGGAGGTCGAGAACGGCCAGATCGAGAACCTCTATCAGTTGCGCATCATCAACATGGAGAACCGGCCGCATCACTACCGGATCAGCGCCAGCGGTCTCGAAGGTCTGCGGGTGACGACCGGCAAGGAGGTGACCATCGCGCCCCTGAGCACGGTCAATCACAACGTGGTACTGCGCGCCGACCCCGGCGTGCTCAAGCGCCCCAGTCAGCCGGTCTTGTTCACGATCCAGGCGGAAGAAGATGCCAGCATCGTGCGCGAAGCCAAATCCAGTTTCCTCAAATAAGGCCCTGTCATGATGGCGTTAGATCCCGCTCCGAGTCGTCCCGTTTGGAAGGAACCCATGGTCTGGCTGATCGCGGGTTTGCCCGCGATCGCCGTGATCGCCAGTTTCATCACCTATTTCATTGCCGCCCATGAGCCGGACAGCCTGGTCAGGGAAGAACACCGCAAGGTCGGTCTGGCGATGGTGGCGCCCCTGAACGCGGCGGAGCAGACGGCCGCCGCGATGGGCCTCTCCGCGCGGCTGACGAGCCAGGACGGACGCCTCGAACTGACCCTGCGCGGCGGGTTGCCCGGGCAGCCGAAACAACTGGCGCTGAACATCGTGCACCCCACGCAGGAGAATCAGGACCTTCATATCCTCTTGGCACATTCACATGAGCTGTCGTATATTGCCCCTGCCCCGGAGATGGGATCAGGGAAGCGAATTCTGGTCCTCGAACCGGAAGACCGGACCTGGCGCATCACCGGTCAGTGGATGGCGCCCTTCTCCGGCATGACGGAGCTGGTAGCCGAAGGAAGCACACCATCAACGCACCCGTAACGGGGCACACAATAGGAGCACGCACATGGACGCAGTCATGAGTTTGTTGTTCAACTCCCCCATTGGGCTACTCAGCCTGTTCACCATCGGCTTCATCATCGCGATGGGTCTGTTCATCTGGGCGAAGCTGGCGAAGAAATCACACGGGGACTGATCGCCCGACGTCACCGTGCTCGACTCACACAAGAAAAAAGCCGGCCCACGCCGGCTTTTTTCTTGTCCGCGTGAAACCCGCTCAGTCGAACACCACCGTCTTGTTGCCGTAGACCAGGATGCGATTGTCGATGTGCCAGCGCACGGCGCGCGACAGCACCACCTTCTCCAGATCCGCGCCCTTGCGCACCAGATCGTCGATGTCGTCGCGATGCGAGATGCGGGTGACATCCTGCTCGATGATGGGGCCGTCATCCAGGACCTCGGTGACGTAATGGCTGGTG
>CAZONS010000323.1:0-4210 GCA_964581195.1 uncultured Thiobacillus sp.
CCTATCCGGCCGAGGTGTTCATGGGCGACGTCGGCGCCCTGGCGCTGGGCGCGGCCCTGGGCGTGGTGGCGGTGATCGTGCGCCAGGAGATCGTGCTGTTCATCATGGGCGGCGTGTTCGTCGCCGAGACCGTGTCGGTCATGCTGCAGGTGGGCTCGTTCAAGTTGCGCGGCAAACGGGTCTTTCTCATGGCGCCCATCCACCACCACTTCGAGAAGAAGGGCTGGAAGGAAACCCAGGTGGTCGTCCGCTTCTGGATCATCAGCATGATGCTGGTGCTGATCGGTCTTTCAACGCTGAAGTTGCGATGAATTCCCCCGACATCTCCCGTCACGCATCCCGTTTCGCGGGCCGCAAGGCCCTGGTCGTCGGCCTCGGTGACACCGGCGCGGCCTGCGTGCGCTGGCTGCTGGAGCACGATGCCCAGGTGCGCGGCACCGATACCCGTGGAGAGCCGCCGCACGCGCAGCATCTGCGCGAGGCCTTTCCGGAGGTGAGGCTGACCCTGGGCGGCTTCGACCGGGCCGATTTCGACTGGGCCGACCTCATCGTGGCCAGCCCCGGCGTGGCGCTGGCCACGCCGGAATTGCGCGATGCGCTGGCGGCCGGGAAGGACGTGGTGGGTGATGTGGAACTGTTCGCGCGGGCCATCCGCGGCGGCGGCGCGAAGGTCATCGCCATCACCGGTTCCAATGGCAAGAGCACCGTCACCACCCTGGTCGGACATCTCTGCGCGGCGGTCGGCCTCGATACCGTGGTAGCGGGCAATATCGGACTGCCGGTGCTGGATGCGCTGGACAACCGGGAGACGATGGGGCGCGACCCCGACGTCTGGGTGCTGGAACTGTCCAGCTTCCAGTTGGAAACCACGGCCAGCCTGCATCCGGACGCCGCCACCGTGCTCAACATCTCGCAGGACCACATGGACCGCTATGCCGGTCTCGACGACTACGCGGCGGCGAAGGCCCGGGTGTTCGGGGTAGCGCCAGGGACAAGGGGCAAGGAGCGGGGCGCAAAACAACCCCCCTGCATCCAGGTATTGAACCGGGATGACCCACTGGTAATGGCGATGGCCGTTCCCGGCCTTCCCCAGTCGACCTTCGGCATCGCCGATGCGCCGATTCCCGCCCCCCTCGCCCCTGGTTTCTTCGGCCTCGCCACCCGCAAGGACCGCCTCTGGCTGTGCGAGGGGGAGGAGGCGCTGCTGCCGGTCGACAAGCTGCCCATCGCCGGTCTGCACAACGCCGCCAATGCGCTCGCCGCGCTGGCCCTGTGTCGCGCGATCGATCTGCCCTACGAGGGTCTGATCCCGGCGCTGAAGACCTTCGAGGGCCTGCCGCACCGGGTGCAGCGGGTGGCGGAGGTGGCGGGACGCACCTTCTATGACGATTCCAAGGGCACCAATGTCGGTGCCACGGTGGCGGCATTGCTCGGTTTCAGCGTGCCGGTGGTGCTGATCGCCGGCGGTGATGGCAAGGGCCAGGATTTCTCGCCCATGCGCGAGGCGGTGAGGAATGCCCGCGCCGTGGTGCTGATCGGCCGCGATGCTCCCTTGCTGGAGGCTGCCATCGGCGATGCCTGTCCGGCGCACCGCGCGGAAAGCATGGAAGAAGCGGTGACGCTGGCCTTCAGGCTGTCGAAGTCGGGTGACGCCGTGCTGTTGTCGCCCGCCTGCGCCAGTTGGGACATGTTCCGCAACTACGCGCATCGCGCCGAAGTGTTCGTCGCCGCCGTCGAGGTGCTGCGAGCCGTCGGTGGCGAGTGCCGCCGCCAGCAGGAGCGGCGCATTCGTGGCGCCACGCTGCAGAGCGAGGAGCGACGGCGCAAGGAGCGAAGGAGGTCGCGGAATGTTCCATAACGCCGCCCTCAAGCGCACCGCCTTGACCCCTTACGACTGGGGGCTGGTGTTCGCCGCCACCGGTTTGCTGGTGATCGGTCTGGTGATGGTGTTCTCGGCCTCGTCGTCGGTGGCGGAGGCCAAGTCCGCCAATAACGAGCACACCTACTATCTGGTGCGCCACGCCATCTATCTGGTCATCGGCATCGGGGCGGGCTATGCCGCGTTCCAGATTCCGACGCCGCTGTGGCAGAAACTGGCGCCCGCCCTGTTCATCACCGGAGCCGTGGTGCTGGTGCTGGTGCTGGTGCCCTTCATCGGCAAGGAGGTCAACGGCAGCCGGCGCTGGATTCCGCTGGGACCGCTGGGCAATTTCCAGCCTTCCGAGTTCATGAAGTTCGCCACCATCCTCTACGCGGCCGACTACACCGTGCGCAAGGCGGCGCAGATGCAGAACCTGGCGCGCGGCTTCCTGCCGATGTTCCTGGTGATGCTCGGCGTGGGCAGCCTGCTGCTTCTGGAACCGGACTTCGGCGCGTTCGTGGTCATCTTCAGCATCGCCCTCGCCGCCCTGTTTCTGGGGGGGCTCAATGCCCGCCTGTTCTTCGGCCTGATCGCGCTGCTGGGTGTGGGCTTCGTGCTGCTGGTGGTGACCTCGGAATACCGTCTGGCGCGCGTCACCGGCTATCTCGACCCGTTCAAGGACCCCTACGGCGCCGGTTACCAGCTCTCGCACGCCCTCATCGCCCTCGGCCGGGGGGAGATCACCGGTGTCGGCCTTGGCGACAGCGTCGAGAAACTGTTCTATCTGCCCGAGTCCTATACCGACTTCCTGCTCGCCGTGATCGGCGAGGAACTCGGCCTGGTCGGGGTGATGGCGGTGATCGGCCTGTTCGCCTGGCTCACCTGGCGCGCGTTTTCCATCGGTTGGCAGGCCAGCCTGATGGGACGCAACTATGCCGCGCTGGTGGCGCAGGGTGTCGGCGTCTGGATGGGGCTGCAGTCCTTCATCAACATGGGCGTCAACCTCGGCCTGCTGCCGACCAAGGGACTTACCCTGCCGCTGATGAGCTATGGCGGCTCGGGCATCGTCGCCAACTGCCTGGCCCTGGCCGTGCTGCTGCGGGTGGACTACGAAAACCGTTGCCTGATGAAGGGGAAGCGGGCATGACCGGCAAGCCGCAAGTCGCAAGTCGCGAGTCGCAAGCTTCGGGGGTCGGCCACGCGCCACTCGCCACTCGCCACTCGCGAACAGCCCTGATCATGGCCGGTGGCACCGGCGGCCACGTCATGCCGGCGCTGGCGGTGGCCGAGGCCCTGCGCGCCGACGGCTGGCGGGTGGTCTGGCTGGGCACCCATGCCGGCATGGAGGCGAAACTGGTGCCGGCGAAGGGCTTCGACATGGCCTGGGTGAAAGTGGCCGGGGTGCGCGGCAAGGGGCTGCTGACCAAGCTGCTGCTGCCGTTCAATCTGCTGCATGCCTTCTGGCAGGCGGCGCGCGCGATCTTTCGCGAGCGGCCGGACGTGGCGCTGGGCCTGGGCGGCTATGTCGCCTTCCCCGGCGGCATGATGGCGGTGCTGCTGAACAAGCCGCTGGTGATCCACGAACAGAACGCAGTCGCCGGCCTGACCAACAGAATCCTGGCGCATGTCGCCGATCGCGTCCTGCTGGGCCTGCCGCTCGCGGCGCCGTTGGCGTCGAAACAGGAATGGGTGGGTAATCCGGTGCGTTCCGAGATCGCCACGCTACCGGCGCCGGAACAGCGGCTGGCGGAGCGTACCGGGCCCCTGCGTCTGCTGGTGATCGGCGGCTCGCTGGGTGCCGCCGCGCTCAACGAGATGCTGCCGAAGGCGCTGGCGCTGTTGCCCGCCGAGGCGCGCCCCGAGGTGCGGCATCAGTCCGGCGCCCGCCATCTCGACGCGCTCACGGCGGGCTATGCCGCCGCCGGTGTGGCGGTCGAGCCGCTCGCCTTCATCGAGGACATGGCCGCCGCCTACGCCTGGGCCGACGTGGTCGTGTGCCGCGCGGGCGCCCTGACCGTGGCGGAAATCGCCGCCGCCGGCCTCGCGGCGCTGTTCGTGCCTTTCCCGTACGCGGTGGACGACCATCAGACGGCCAATGCCGCCTTCCTGGCCGATCAGGGCGCGGCCTGGCTGATGCAACAGAAAGACCTGTCCCCGGAAAAGCTGGCCGAGTGGCTGCGGGGCCTCGACCGCGAGGCGCTGCGCGTGCGCGCCGCCAGGGCGCGCGCCCTGGCGAAGCCGGGCGCGACCGCGCGGGTGGTGGACGTGGTGAAGGAGTTGGGGAAATGAAACACAAGGTCAACCGCATCCACTTCGTGGGCAAAGGCGGAGTCGCCGCGAGCAGGGAGC
>CAZONS010000324.1:0-4209 GCA_964581195.1 uncultured Thiobacillus sp.
CGCGCCTCGCCCTTCTCCTCGACCGGCAGATAGACACGGGGGTGCGCATTCCAGACCGGATCATTCGGCATCGGGCAATGCAGCGGCAGGTCCGATTCCTTCACTTCCACGACACGTTGGCTGTTGCTCACCGCATTCTCCTCAAACGTGGCTGAGCCAGCCGGCATGGGCGGCGGAGCGGCCCTGCACGCAATCGAAGTACAGGGCTTGCAGCCTTTCCGTGATCGGGCCGCGGTGGCCGCTGCCGATGGCGCGGTTGTCGAGCTCGCGGATCGGGGTGACCTCGGCGGCGGTGCCGGTGAAGAAGGCCTCGTCGGCGCAGTAGACCTCGTCACGGGTGATGCGCTTCTCGATCACCGGAATGCCCAGTTCACCGGCAAGCTGGACGATGGTGTCGCGGGTGATGCCCTCCAGCGCCGAGGTCGTGTCCGGCGTGTACAGCTTGCCGTTGCGGATGATGAAGATGTTCTCGCCGGAGCCTTCCGCGACGAACCCGTCGACATCGAGCAGCAGGGCTTCCTGGTAGCCGTCCATCTCGGCTTCACGGTGCGCCAGGATGGAGTTCATGTAGTTGCCGTTGGCCTTGGCCTTGCACATGGTGATGTTGACGTGGTGGCGGGTGAACGAGGAGGTCTTGACCCGGATGCCGTCGGTCAGCGCTTCCGCGCCCATGTAGGCGCCCCAGGGCCAGGCGGCGACGATGACGTGGACCGAGAGGTTCTTCGCGGAGATGCCCATGGCTTCCGGGCCGAAGAACGCCATCGGCCGCAGGTAGCCGCTCTTGAGGCCGTTGTCCCGCACCACCGCCTTTTGCGCCTGATTCAGGGTTTCCTTGTCGAAGGGCATCTTCATGCCCAGGATGTGCGCCGAGCGGAACAGCCGGTCGGTGTGCTCCTGAAGCCGGAAAATGGCCGGGCCGTCGGGGGTCTCGTATGCGCGCACGCCTTCGAACACGCCCATGCCGTAATGCAGGGTATGGGTGAGGACGTGGGTGGTGGCATCGCGCCAGTTCACCATTTTGCCGTCGTACCAGATGAGACCGTCGCGGTCGGCCATGGACATGATCAAAACTCCGGGTAGCTCAAGAAAGCGGCGATTTTAACCCGGCATTGTCCCCACCCGTCGCGGCCGGAAGCGGCCGGCAAGGTCGCCCGCGAGAAAAATCGTGAATCCGCCGCGCCCATGCCCGGGAAAATGCCGGGCATGGGCGCGAGCGATCGCGTAATCCGGGATAATGCACCGCCATGCAGGACACATTCTTCACTCCTCGCCGCCTCTGGGCGCTTCTGGCCATTTTCTGCGCCGGCCTGTTCGTGGCCAGCCTGGTGCTGACCGAACTGTACGATCTCCAGCCCTGTCACCTGTGCATCTTCCAGCGCCTGCTCTACCTGTTGCTGGCGCTGGTCGGCCTGGCCGCCTGGGCCGTGACGGCGCGCACCTCGGGACGCCTGACCGGATTGCTCGCCTTGCCCCTGGCCGCCGGCGGTCTGGCGGTCGCGGCCTATCAGAGCTGGCTGCAGTGGCAGCCTCCCGGCAGCATCGGTTGTGTCGGCGGCAATCCCGGCTACATCGAGCGGCTGGTCGAGGCGCTGGGCCAGTGGCTGCCGGAACTTTTTCTCGCCACCGGATTCTGCGAAGAAGCCGAGCTGACCATTCTGGGGCTGACGCTGGCCAACGCCTCCGCCCTCGGCTTCGCGGTTGCGCTGGCGCTGGCCTACCGGGCCTGGCGTCCGGTACCGGAACGCAGACTGTTCAAAAACTGATCGAGGAAACGAAATGACCCCTCCCTTCGACCCTGGTCGTCGCCGCTTCCACCGCCTCCTGCTCGGCGGCCTCGCCGCCACCGCCCTGCCCGCCGCCGCGGCGGCGCCGGAATGGCTGCCGATCACGCCGCCACAATTCGGCGACAGCCCTGGCAAGATCGAAGTGCTGGAATTCTTTTCCTGGGGCTGCTCGCATTGTCGCGACTTCAACCCCCTGGTCAGTCGTTGGGCGGAGAGCCTGCCCCAGGATGTCGCCTTCAGGAAGGTGCCCGTATCCTTCGGTCGCGCCGCCTGGGGCAATCTGGCGCGACTCTATTACGCGCTGGATGGCATCGGCGAGCTCCGGCGTCTGGACGAGGCCGTGTTCGCCGCCATCCATGATCGTCGCGTCAACCTCTATACCGAGGATGCCGCCGCCGCCTGGCTGCGCCAGCAGGGGGTGGATGGCCGCCGTTTCAGCGCCGCCTTCAAGAGTTTCTCGACGGAAACCCGGGTTGCCCGCGCCGAGCAGCTCAGCCGCGCCTACAAGGTGGACAGCGTGCCGATGCTCGCCGTCGCGGGCCGTTACCGGGTGGTCAGCCAGCCAGGCCGCGGCCATGCGGCGGACCTCCAGGTGGCCGACGCGCTGATCGCCCGCGCGCGCCGCGAAGGCGCCAAATTCGGCCGGCGCTGAGCCGCCCCCGGGGGTGGGGCGCCCCGCCCCGGCCGATGCCGGGGAACCAAGTCGATATAATGCCCCTCCTGCATGTTTTTCCCGCTACCCGCCCAGATCCGATGAAAGCTGTTTTCTTCCTGTTCTCCCTCCTGCTCCTCGTTCCGCCCGCCGCCGCCGCCCTGCCGGTGCCACCGCAGCCGCAGCTCGAAGCGCGCGCCTGGTTGCTGATCGACACCGCCAGCGGCCTGCCGCTGGCGGAAAAGAATGCCGACGCGCCGGTCGAGCCGGCTTCGCTGACCAAGCTGATGACCGCCTACCTGGCATTCAGCGCCATCAAGGAGAAGCGTCTGTCCCTGGATCAGGCCCTGCCGGTTTCGGAAAAGGCCTGGAAAGCCGAGGGTTCCCGCATGTTCCTGGACCCGCGCAAGCCGGCCAAGGTCGACGACCTGTTGAAGGGCATGATCGTGCAGTCCGGCAATGACGCCTGCATCGTTCTGGCCGAAGCCATCGCCGGCTCCGAGGAAGGGTTCGCCGCGATGATGAACACCCAGGCCCAGCGCCTGGGCATGACCGGCACGCATTACGTCAACGCCACCGGTCTGCCGGATCCCAAGCACATCACCACCGCGCGCGATCTGGCCCGCCTGTCGAGCGCCCTGATCCGCACCTTCCCCGAGTTCTACAAGATCTACTCGATGAAGGATTTTCACTACAACGGCATCACCCAGCCCAACCGCAACCGCCTGCTGTTCATCGATCCAAGTGTGGACGGCGTCAAGACCGGCCATACCGACAGCGCCGGCTACTGCCTGATCGCCTCCGCCAAGCGCGACCAGCGCCGCCTGCTCTCGGTGGTGCTGGGCACGGATTCGGACCGCGCGCGCGCGATGGAAAGCCAGAACCTGCTCAATTATGGCTTCCAGTTCTTCGAGACCGTGCGGCTGTATCCCGGCAACCAGCCGGTGAGCACCCTGCGTCTGTACAAGGGCGACAGGAGCGAGGCCCGCGCCGGATTCCTTGCCGACTTCTACGTCACCGTGCCGCGAGGCAGCGGCAACCGCATCCAGGCCCAGGTGATCTCCCAGCAGCCCCTGCTGGCGCCCTTGCGGCGCGGGCAGCGCATCGCCACCCTGCGTCTGTCCATCGATGGCAAGCATTTCGCCGACTATCCCCTGGCGGCGCTGGACAACGTCGCCGTGGGGGGTGTCCTGGGCCGCCCCTGGGACAACATGCTGCTGATGTTCAAGTGACCCCGCCGTGACCACCGTCTACCTCAACGGCCAATATCTCCCTCTGGAGGAGGCGCGGGTCCCGGTCATGGATCGTGGCTTCCTCTTTGGTGATGGGGTCTACGAAGTCATTCCGGTCTATTCGCGGCGGCCGTTCCGACTGCATGAGCACCTGGAGCGCCTGCAGGCCAGCCTCGACGCGATCCGCCTGGAAAACCCGCATTCCCAGGCGGAATGGGAGGGGATGGTCGAGCGCATCGTCGCGTCGGCGGTGGGCGAGGATCAGGGCATCTATCTGCAGGTCACCCGTGGCGTCGGCCCGCGTGACCACGCCTTCCCGAAAACGGTTCGACCCACCGTGTTCATCCTGCCGCTGACGCTCACGCCACCGCCGCCGGAACTGGTCGAGCACGGCGTCGCCGCCATCACCGCCGTGGACAACCGCTGGCGGCGCTGCGACATCAAGGCCACCTCGCTGCTGCCCAACGTCCTCCTGCGGCAGTTGTCGGTCGACGCCGGCTGCGCGGAAACGCTGCTGCTGCGCGACGGCTTTCTCTCGGAA
>CAZONS010000325.1:0-4197 GCA_964581195.1 uncultured Thiobacillus sp.
ATGTGTCGCCGGTGAAGATGCTGTTGCTGAGGCCATCGTGGATGCAGAAATGATGACGGGCATGACCGGGGGTGTCGATGAAGGTCAGCGCGCGGCCATGGAAGTCCAGGGTGTAACCGTCATCCGCCTCGATGACCCGCTCCGCCGACACCGGCGTGATCTCGCCGTAAAGCTGCTCGAACAGCGCTTCGCCATAGACGGCCATGGACCCCGCAATCAGCTTGGCCGGATCGATCAGGTGCCGCGCCCCTTTGGGATGCACCACCAGCCGCGCGTTCGGACAGGCCGCCAGCAAGGCACCGGCGGCACCGGCATGATCAAGATGGACATGGGTGGCGATCACGTAGTCCACCGCCTCGGGACCGATGCCCAGTTCCGCCAGACTGGCGAGCAGATGCGGGACGGAATGCCGGGTGCCGGTATCGACCAGGGCGGCATGCCCGGCCTGCGCGATGACATGGATGGAAGCGAGGCCGGGGCGCAGGTAGCCGGCATCGACCGTGTGGATGCCGTGTTCGTGGTGTCGGGTGGGGATCATGGTGACGGGTGGAGGGGAAAGCGCACAGGGTACCGCGGCGGCCGGGGAAGGATCGCGTCTTTTCCGGGGACATCCCGCCACGGCCATGCCGCCAAATCGACACGATCACCCGCGCCGCCGCCGGGGGTGGGCGGCGGGCTGCTACACTCGCATCCCCTTTTTGGCATCGCTTGTATCCCTTGAATGTTGACGCTATCCAGGTCCGCCCGGTTCAGCCGGACCTGCCCCCACAGGCCCGGCGGAGCGGGATGACATGTTCAGGCTGATTCGCAGCTACTGGCCGGAGTATCGCCACTACCGCGGCAAGCTGCTGCTGGCCTTCATCGCCATGGTGCTGGTGGCGGGGCCCGCGCGGGCATCGCCTGGATGATGAAGCCGCTGCTGGACGAGATCTTCCTCGACAAGAACGAGACGATGCTCTACGTGGTGCCGGTGTTCATCCTGCTGGCCTACCTGGCGAAGGGGATCGGCAGTTATGTCCAGCAGTACACGATGAGCTTTGTCGGCCAGGACATCGTGCGCAAGGTGCGGGACCGCCTGCTCGAACACATGCTGCACCTGGATCTCGTCTTCTTCCACCGCCACCATTCCGGCGAACTGATCAGCCGGGTGACCAGCGACATCGGTCGCATCCAGGGCGCGGTATCCAGCGATGTCGCCATCCTGATCCGCGAGAGCATGACCGCGGCCGCCCTGATCGGCGTGGTGATCTACCAGAGCCCCTCGCTCGCCTTCGTCACCCTGGTGGTGATTCCGGCGGCCTATTTCCCGGTCGACATGATCTCCCGGCGCATGCGCGGCATCTCGCATACCGCGCAGGCGCGCAACGCGGAACTCACCACCAGCCTGTCCGAGATGTTCGCCAATGTCGAGGCGATCAAGGCTTACCACACCGAATCCTTCGAATCCGGTCGCTTCGCCAAGGCCAACCAGGCTTGTCTCGACGTCAACATGAAATCGGTGCGCATCGGCGGCCTGGTGGTGCCGCTGATGGAGTTTTTCTCCGCCATCTCCGGCGCCGTCGTCATCGCGGTGGGTGGCCGCCAGGTCATCGACGGCGACATGACCGTCGGCGCCTTCTTCTCCTTTCTCACCGCCCTGTTCATGGCCGTCGACCCGATCCGCCGGCTGTCCCAGACCTATACCCAGATCCAGGACGCGGTGGCCGCCCATGAGCGGATCCAGACCCTGCTGGCGATGCAGGCCGAGGTCCGGAGCGGCGAGCAGGCCTTGCTGGATGTCGAGACGATCCACTTCGACAAGGTCAGCCTGGCCTACGGCGACAAGCAGGCCCTCACCGGGGTCGACCTGGCGGTACGCAAAGGCGAGGTCATCGCCCTCGTCGGCAACAGCGGCGGCGGCAAGAGTTCGGTCGCCAGCCTGCTGCTGCGCTTCTTCGATGCCAGCGCCGGCAGGGTGAGCCTGAACGGCCGCGACATCCGCGACTACAGTTTCCTCTCGGTACGGCAGCGGATCGCCATCGTCACCCAGCGGGTACACATCTTCAACGACAGCATCGCCGCCAATGTCGCCTACGGCGCCGCGCCGGACGAGGCGCGGGTGATCACCGCGCTGAAGAAGGCCAACATCTGGGACCACGTCGCCAGCCTGCCGGAAGGCATCCACACCCGCCTCAACGAATCCGGCACCAACCTCTCCGGCGGCCAGCGCCAGCGCATCGCCATCGCCCGCGCCCTGTTCCGCGACCCGCGCGTGCTGATCCTTGACGAAGCCACCAGCGCCCTCGACAACCAGAGCGAGGCGGCCATCCTCGATACCATCCGCGCCCTGGCGCCGGACATCATCACCATGGTCATCGCGCATCGCCTGAAAAGCGTGGAGATCGCCGACCGCATCTATCTCATCCAGCACGGCCAGGTGGTCTGCCAGGGCAGCAAGGCGGACCTCATGCGCGATTGCGTTCATTTCCGGGACATGTATCAGTGAAAGTCGACTTGCAGACGCCTTGGGGACGCGCGCTCGCGTGGCTGTATGCCATGTTCGTGGAGCACAACTTCACCAACCTCATCCGCTTCAACTTCCACCGCATCTCGGAGGAGGCGTTCCGCTCCTCGCAGCCCACCATGTGGCAGATCCGGCGCATGGTGAAAAAACATGGCATCCGGACCATCATCAACCTGAAGGGCGCCAACCCCGGCTCCGCCTATTGGGCCTTCGAGCGGGAGCAATGCGAAAAACTCGGCATCCGCATGGTCGATGTGCAGATCTATTCGCGCGGATTTCCGGAAGCCGCCCGCCTGCGGCAGGCCAAAGCGGTGTTCGAGCAGGCCGACTACCCGATCTGGATCCATTGCAAGGCCGGCGCCGACCGGGCCGGCATCTATTCGACCCTCTACCAGTATTTCCGCCAGCACATCCCCATCGAGCAGACCGACCAGCTCCGGCTCTGGCCGTTCGGCCATATCCGCCACTCCAGCGCGGGCAAGATCGACTTCTACTTCGACGCCTATCTGGCCTACCGCAAGGAGCATCCGGACGTGGAGTTGCTGGAATGGGCGGAACACACCTTCGACCGCGAGAAACTGGAACGCGAATTCAAGGCCGGCGGCCTGGCCAGTTTCGTCAACGACGTCCTGCTCAAGCGGGAGTGAGGTGACGCGGCGCTCAGACCGCCGGCGTCCCCGCCAATAGGGCATCCAGCGCCGCGATGACTTTTGCCGCCGGCAGTTCGGTCAGGCAGCGGCTCTCGCTGCCGGTATGGCGGTCGCAGCCTTCCAGCCGGCATGGCACGCACTCCGCCTCGCCCTGCAGCAACAGGACATTACCCGCCCGTTGCCAGGGCTGGGCGACCCAGCGCCAGGGGCTGGGCCGGGTCTCGCAGCCCCGCGGCCAGGGCCCCCACTTGACCGGATTGCTCGGGCCGAACATGGCCAGGGTCGGCGTGCCGCAGGCGGCCGCCAGATGCGTGGTGGAGGTATCCGGCCCGATATAGCAGCGCGCCTCGGCGAGCAGGCGCGCCAGGGTGCCGAAACTGGCCATGCCGGCCAGGCTGCTGGCCATGCCGGGCCAGGCCGCCGCCAGGCTGGCGCAGCTCGCCTGTTCCTCCGCGTCCGGCCCGCCACTCAGCACCACCCGCCAGCCACGCTCGCGCAGGTTGGCCAGCAAGGCTTGCCAGCCGGCATCGGTCCAGCGCTTGTAGCGCCAGTTCGGGAATGGATGCAGCACCGCAAACGGCTCCTGCCGCCAGGCGAAGGGCAGATGGCGGTCGAGCACGGCCTCGGCTTCGGGATCGGCTGGCGGCACCACTTCGTAACAAGGGGCGATGCCCAGCCGTTCCGCCAGCACCAAGTTCTGTGCCACGGTGTGGGTATCCAGATCATCCAGTTGCACGCATTCGGCCAGGGCGCGCTTCCACACGGTCTTCAGGCCGGTGTCGCCGATCAGTCCGAGCCGCCTGGGCGCGGCCAGCAGCGCGTAGAGATACGGCCGGTCGCCGCCCTGGGTGGTCACGGCGAGGTCGTAGCGGCGGAACAGCCGGCGCGCCAGGCGGCGCTTGGCGGCACCGTCGTCACGCGGGTCGACACGGATGATCTCGTCGCAATCCGGATTGCCGGCCAGGATGCCGGCGGTGCTCGTGAACACCAGCACGTCGATGCGCGCGTGCGGCCAGGCCCGCCGCATCGAACGCAACAGCGGCG
>CAZONS010000326.1:0-4185 GCA_964581195.1 uncultured Thiobacillus sp.
ACGCGCGAGCAGGTGTTCCACCAGCAGCGGCAGATCCTCCCGACGCTCGCGCAAGGCGGGCAGATGGATGGGGAAGGTCGAGAGCCGATAGTAGAGATCGCGGCGGAAGCGACCATCCTCCACCATCGTGCCCAGGTCGCGGTGGGTGGCGCAGACCAGGCGGAAATCGGCGCGCAGGATCTCGACACCGCCGACCCGGCGGTAGGTGCCCGATTCCAGCAGGCGCAGCAACTTCACCTGCAGGTGCAGCGGAATGTCGCCCAGCTCGTCGAGGAACAGGGTGCCGCCGGCCGCGGCCTCGACCAGCCCGGCCTTGCGCTGGCTGGCGCCGGTGAAAGCGCCTTTTTCGTAGCCGAACAGCTCCGACTCGAACAGGCTCTCGGTCATGCCGGAGCAATCCACCGGCACGAACGGCTGGTCGCGCCGCGGGCTCAGGGCATGCACCGCCTGGGCGGCCAGTTCCTTGCCGGTGCCTGACTCGCCCAGCAGCAGCACCGGGGTCATCGCCGGGGCGACGCGGTTGATCAGGTCGAGCATGCGGGTGAAAGCGACGGAATGTCCCACCATGCCCAGCGCCCCGGGCTGCTGCCCGGTTTCGTGGAGGAAGCGCATGGTCTCCACGAAATAGGTCAGCTTGCCGCTGGTGTCGTGGATCGGCACCAGTTCGACATCGACGTATTCCTGGCCGCGCGGGGTGTGATGCAGATGCAGCACCCGGCTGGCCTGGCGGGTCTTCATCGCCGTCTGGCGCGGGCAGGACTCGCCACACTGGTCGCAGGGCCTGTCGTAGTGATGGGAGATTTCGTAGCAGGTGCGGCCGATGATCTCGTTCGGGTTGCCGAAGGTGTGCCTGTAGGCGGCGTTGGCCGTGAGGATGCGGTAGTCCGGGTCGACCAGGATGCGCGGTTCGGGCAGGGATTCGAGCAGGGCGAGCAATTCGCCCGGGAGGGGAGCATCGGTTTTCATGCCATGAATGTCAGGCCTGACTGCCAGTATTGTCAAGCAGCGCCCCATGATCCTTTCATCACGCCTCGACGAATCCTGTTTTCGTTTTTTATTCGAATACTTACATCAGTTCACAAGAATGGCACGGCCATTGCTAATGAATAGCCGACCCTTCCTGCAACCCGGCGGATCGACATGAAACGACTCTGGCAAGGCCCTCTCTCCCGTGAACTGACGCTGGTCCTGGCGGTGAAGCTGGCGCTGATCGTCGCCATCAAGCTGGTGTTCTTCAGCGATGCCGTCAAGCCGGGCAGCGAGGACGTCGCCCGCGCCGTGCTTTCCAGCTCAACCTCTTCCAAAGGAGTCTCAAATAATGAGTGAAACCCTGGTCGATCTCTCGCGCCTGCAATTCGCGGTGACGGCGATGTACCACTTCCTGTTCGTGCCGCTGACGCTGGGGCTGTCGTTCCTGCTGGTGATCATGGAAGCCATCTACGTGATGACCGGCAAGCCCATCTACAAGGACATGGTGAAGTTCTGGGGCAAGCTGTTCGGCATCAACTTCGCGCTCGGGGTGACCACCGGCATCACCATGGAATTCCAGTTCGGCACCAACTGGGCCTACTACTCGCATTACGTCGGCGATATCTTCGGCGCGCCGCTGGCGATCGAGGGCCTGATGGCGTTCTTCCTGGAATCCACCTTCATCGGCCTGTTCTTCTTCGGCTGGGATCGGCTCAGCAAGATGCAGCACTTCAGCGTGACCGTGCTGACCGCGATCGGCTCCAACCTTTCGGCGCTGTGGATCCTGATCGCCAACGGCTGGATGCAGGACCCGGTGGGCTCGGAATTCTCCTACACCACCATGCGCATGGAACTCACCGACTTCTGGGCGGTGATGTTCAACCCCACCGCGCAGGCCAAGTTCGTGCACACCGTCTCCGGCGGCTATGTCACCGCCTCGATCTTCGTCCTGGGCATTTCCGCCTGGTATCTGCTCAAGGGCCGCGACGTCGAATTCGCCAGGCGCTCGTTCCGGGTGGCGGCGGCGTTCGGCTTCGCCTCGGCGCTGTCGGTGATCGTGCTGGGCGACGAGTCCGGCTATGGCGTGACCGAGTCGCAGCAATCCAAGCTGGCGGCCATCGAAGGCATGTGGGAGACGGAACCGGCCCCCGCCGGCTTCAACCTGCTCGCCTGGCCGAACGAGGAAAGACAGGCCAACGACTGGGAGATCAAGCTGCCCTATGCCCTGGGCCTGATCGCCACCCGCTCGACCAGCCAGGAGATTCCCGGCATCAAGGAGATCCGCGCGGCCAACCAGGCGCGGATCGAGTCCGGCATCCATGCCGTCGTCGGCCTGGAGCGGCTGCGCAGGAACGCCGCCGACACGGAGGCGAAAGCGCTGTTCGAGGCGCACCAGGCCGACCTCGGCTATGGTCTGCTGCTGAAGAAATACGCGCCGGACGTGGCCCGGGCGACGCCTGAGCAGATCGCCCAGGCCGCGCATGACACCGTGCCGAAGGTGGCGCCGCTGTTCTGGAGCTTCCGCCTGATGGTGGCCCTGGGCTTCAGCTTCGCCCTGCTGTTCACGCTGTCGTTCTGGTACTCCCTGAAGGACTCGTTCAGCGACAAGCGCTGGCTGCTGCGCTGGGCGGTGCTGTGGATTCCGCTGCCCTGGATCGCCAACGAGATGGGCTGGTTCGTCGCCGAATACGGCCGCCAGCCGTGGAGCATCTTCGGCGTGCTGCCGACCCACCTGTCCGTCTCGACCCTGTCGGTCGGCAACCTCTACGGCTCGCTCGCCGGCTTCATCGGCTTCTACACCCTGCTCCTGGTGGTGGAGCTGTACCTGATGTTCAAGTTCGCCCGCCTCGGCCCCAGCTCGCTGGGCACCGGGAAATATCACTTCGAACGCGCGGCGGCCTGAGCGCCATGGTCAAACGGTTTACGTCATTGCCGGGTGGAAAAGACTACAGGGTCTCCTCCTCCCCCTGGACACCGGCCGCCCGGCAATGACCCCCTCACTCAATTCCGACTGGAGTCCAAGACATGCTGGATTATGAAACCCTGAAACTGATCTGGTGGCTGCTGGTGGGCGTGCTTCTGCTCGGCTTCGCCATCATGGACGGCCACGACATGGGTGTCGGCACGCTGCTGCCCTTCGTCGGCAAGAACGACAACGAGCGCCGCGTCGTCATCAACACCGTCGGCCCGCACTGGGACGGCAACCAGGTCTGGTTCATCACCGGCGGCGGCGCCATCTTCGCCGCCTGGCCGCTGGTCTACGCCACCGCCTTCTCCGGCTTCTACTGGGCGATGCTGGCGGTGCTGTGGGCGCTGTTCTTCCGCCCGGTCGGCTTCGACTACCGTTCCAAGATCCAGAACGCCACCTGGCGCCGGACCTGGGACTGGGGCCTGTTCGTCGGTGGCGCGGTGCCGCCGCTGATCTTCGGCGTCGCCTTCGGCAACCTGTTGCAGGGCGTGCCGTTCCACTTCGACGACAACCTGATGTCGCACTACACCGGCTCCTTCTGGCAACTGCTCAATCCGTTCGCGCTGCTGGCCGGGGTGGTGAGTTCCGCGATGATCACCTTCCACGGCGCCAACTACCTGATGCACCGCACCGAGGGCGCGGTGTTCGAGCGCAGCCGCCGCGCCGCGTTCTGGTCCGGCCTGGTGATGGTGGGAAGCTTCCTGCTGGCGGGCCTGTTCATCGGCGACATGCAGGGCTTCGTCATTACCTCGCCGGTCGATCCGGCCGCCCTGCCCGACCCGCTGGCGAAGACCGTCGCCCTGCGCGACGGCGCCTGGCTGGACAACTTCCGCGCCCTGCCCGCCCTGTGGCTGGCACCGACGCTGGCGGTGGTCGCCGGCCTCGTCGGCATCGGCCTCGGCCTGCTGCGCAAACCGCTGGCGGCCTTCGTCGCCTCCGCCCTGGCCATGGCCGGGATCATCGGCACGGCCGGAGTGGCGCTGTTCCCCTTCGTCATGCCCTCGATCACCGATCCGCGCTCCAGCCTGACCGTGTGGGACAGCGTCTCCAGCCATCTGACCCTGACGCTGATGTTCTGGGCGACGGTCATCTTCATGCCGCTGATCGTCGTCTACACCTCCTGGGCCTACAAGGTCATGGCCGGCAAGGTCACCGTGAAATTCATCGAGGCCCATGACAAGGCCGCTTACTGATGTTTGATTGGGCTTTGCTTCAACTAACCGATAACCTAAAAGTATTTCTTATAC
>CAZONS010000327.1:0-4184 GCA_964581195.1 uncultured Thiobacillus sp.
GCATGGCGTTGGTCTGGGCCTGTTCGTGGTCGAGGAAATCGTCGCCGAACACGGCGGCTGCGTGGCGGCCGAGACCACCCCCGCCGGCGCCCGTTTCAGCCTCTGGCTGCCATGCCGAATCCAGGAAGACAGCCATGCATGAAACCGCCCCGCCCTCCCTGCTGATCATCGACGACGAGGCCGCCGCCCTGAAAAGCCTGGCCCACATCTTCCGCAAGGAAGGCTACGCCGTGACCGCGCGGCAGAGCGGCCTGGCCGGACTCAAGGCGCTGGAGGGCGAAGCGTTCGACGTGGTGCTCAGCGACCTGATGATGGACAAGGTGGACGGGATGGCCATCCTGAAGCGCGCGCGCGAACTGCACCCGGACAGCGAGACCGTGCTCATCACCGGCCATGCCACCCTGAATTCGGCGGTGGCGGCCATGAAGGAAGGCGCCTTCCACTATGTCGCCAAGCCCTATCGCCTGGACGAGGTCCGCCAGGTGGTGAAAAGCGCCCTCGACATGGCCCGGCTGAAACGGGAGAACCGCGCGCTCAAGCGGCGCATCGAGGGCCACCCCGGCAGCGTCAACATCATCGCCCAGGACCTGGCCATGCAGCGCCTGCTGGAAGTGGCGCGGCAGGTGGCAACCACGGACTGCAACGTCCTGATCACCGGCGAGTCCGGCACCGGCAAGGAACTGATGGCGCGCTACGTCCATGTCCACAGCAAGCGCGACGCAGGCCCGTTCATGGCCGTGAACTGCGGCGCCCTGCAGGAGGAGTTGCTGGCCAACGAACTGTTCGGCCACGACAAGGGCGCCTTCACCGGCGCCGACCGCGAGAAGCGCGGCCTCATCGAGGGCGCGAATGGCGGCACCCTGTTCCTCGACGAAGTGGCGGAGATGTCGCCGGCCATGCAGGTCAAGCTGTTGCGGGTGATCCAGGAACGCGAGTTGCTGCGCGTCGGCGGCACCACGCCGATCCCCGTGGATGTGCGCATCGTCGCGGCCACCAACCGCGACCTGCAGGAAGCGGTGGCCGCCGGACGCTTCCGTTCCGATTTCTACTTCCGCCTCAATGTCGTCAACCTGGTGCTGCCCCCCCTGCGCGAGCGGCGCGACGACATCCCGCTGCTGGCCTATTACTTCCTGAAAAAGCACGCGCTCACCATGGCGAAGCCGGTGACCGATCTCTCGCCCGAGGCGCTGCGCCAGCTCGCCGCATACGATTTTCCCGGCAACGTGCGCGAGCTCTCCAACATGATGGAGCGCGGCGTGGCCCTGGCGCCCGGCGACACGCTGGAAGTCGCGCAATTGCCGGAGGTCGCCCGCGCCGTCCGGATCAAGGTGCTGCCAGGCATGGGCGGCGGCTTCCCCACCCTGCAGGACCAGGAAGCGGACCTGATCCGCCGCGCCCTGGAACATACCCGCGGCAACCGTGGCCAGGCCGCCGAGATGCTGGGTATCGACCGCGTCTCCCTCTGGCGCAAGATCAAGAAATTCGGCCTCGCCTGAGGCGCTCCCCCAGTGGCCTGGCCTGGTACTTTAGAAATCACTGATTTGCCTGTTACAATTTGCAGCGTTTCGCGGGCGTTTCAGACTGAAACCCCGCCTGCAGCGCCTACCTGGCCGGCCTTGCCGGCCATTTTTCCGCCGATCCGCAGTGTTCTTTAGACAATACCGCCCATGAATACCTTTGCCCGTTACCTCCCCTTCCTGCGTTGGTTTCCCCTCAAGGGCGATTTATTCAAGGCGGACTTCATCGCCGGCATCACGGTGGCCCTGGTCCTGATTCCCCAATCCATGGCCTATGCGCAGCTGGCGGGCATGCCCGCCTACTACGGCCTCTACGCGGCCTTCCTGCCGGTCGCGGTGGCGGCCCTGTTCGGCTCCTCCAACTTTCTCGGCACCGGACCGGTCGCCGTGGTCTCCCTGCTGACCGCCTCCTCCCTGGCCGTGCTGGCCCCTCCGGGCTCGGACCAGTTCATCGCCCTGGCGATCCTGCTGACCCTGATGGTCGGCATCTTCCAGTTCTCCCTGGGCGTGCTGAAACTGGGCGTGATCGTCAACTTCCTCTCGCATCCGGTCATCGTCGGCTTCACCAATGCCGCGGCCATCATCATCGGCCTGTCCCAGGTCTCCAAGCTGTTCGGCGTCTCCATGGGGCGTAGCGAGAGCTTCATGAAGGACATCTGGGGCGTGCTGCTGCAACTGGGCGAGACCCATCTGCCCACGCTGATCATGGGTCTGGGCGCCATCGCCATCATGTGGGCCATCAAGAAATACCGTCCCAAGTGGCCCGGCGTCCTGATCGCCGTGGTGCTGGCAACGGCGATTTCCTGGGCCATCGGCTTCGAGCGCAACCTGGACGGCAAGGTGGAGCAACTGGCGGAGCCGCGGCTCAAGGACATGGTGACCCAGTTGCTCGCGGCCCAGGAAAAGCAGGCCGCGCTGGAGGCCGACAAATCCAACAAGACCGCCGCGCTGCTGGCGGCGGAGAAGACGGAAAGCCGAGGCAGCGTGCACATGGCCGCGCTGGAATACGACATGGACCTCGCCGCCATCGCGGCGCAACTGGCCGCCGAGGAGGTGGACCAGATGAAAAAGGCCTTGCGCAAGCTGCGCGTGGTGCGCACCGTGGACGCCGAGGGCAACACCACTGGCATCTACCTGGAGGAACACAAGCCCGAGGGTCTGGAGGACGACGGCCATGTCTACCGCATCCGCAAGGTCGCCAAGGGCGCCTTCAAGCTGGTGGGTGGCGGCGAAGTGGTCGGCGCCATCCCCGAGGGCCTGCCCTCCGTCTCCATGCCCAGCCTGAGCCTGGACGCCCTCGCCTCCCTGCTCTCCGCCGCGATCGTCATCTCCCTGGTGGGCTTCATGGAAGCCATCTCCATCGCCAAGGCCCTGGCGGCCAAGGCCAAGCAGAAGGTGGACCCCAACCAGGAACTGATCGGCCAGGGACTGGCCAACATCGCCGGCAGCCTGACCCAGGCCTTCCCGGCTTCCGGCTCGTTCTCGCGCTCCGCGGTGAACTTCAACTCCGGGGCGGTGAGCGGGCTGGCCTCGGTGATCACGGCTGGCTTCGTGCTGCTCACCTTGTTGTTCCTCACCCCGCTGCTCTATCACCTGCCGCAGGCGGTGCTGGCCGCCATCATCATCATGGCGGTCATCGGCCTGGTGAACTTCGAGGCGATCAAGCATGCCTGGCACGCCAGCCGCCACGACGGCGTCGCCGCCGGGATCACCTTCGTCGCCACCCTGCTGTACGCGCCGCACCTGGACAACGGCATCCTGGTCGGCGCCGGCATCGCCATCCTGCTCTATCTGTACCGCACCATGCGTCCCCGCGTGGCCATCCTCGGCCGCTATCCGGACGGCACCCTGCGCGACATCAAGGTGCACCCGAACCTGCCCACCAGCGAGCACGTGGTGGCCATGCGCTTCGACGGCTCCCTGTACTTCGCCAACATCGCCTTCTTCGAGGATGCGGTGCTTGAAGCGGTGGCCGACCACCCCAATGCCAAGTACGTGCTCATCGTCGCCGACGCGGTGAACCAGATGGACGCCTCCGGCGAGGAAGTGGTCCACCACCTGGTCAGCCGGCTGCGCGAAGGCCATGTCGAAATCGTGTTCTCCGGCCTCAAGAAGCAGATTCTCGACGTGATGCGCTCCACCGGCCTGTTCGACCTGATCGGCCAGCACAACATCTTCGCCACCGAGGACCAGGCCCTGACCGCGATCTACGAGCGGCTGGCCGACGTGGCCGAGGATGATCTGTTCTGCGTGATCAAGCCCGCGCCCGCCGCCGCCTGACACGCCGCGACTGGCGGCGGCCCGGGCGGGGCCGCCGCCGTCCCCGCGCCTGCCCTACAATCCCGCCGTCGCAGACGATTCAAGGGACGCATCATGGGCATTCCACAGCATCCGTTCACCATGACCGACGGGATATGCATCACCCGGCCGGCCCAGCCCCGGCGTGGCCGGAGCATCGCCCCTCCCAACAACGTGGTCTTCGAGGGCCGCTGAGATGGACATCAAGCGCATCGTACTGGGTGTCACCGGCGGTGTTGCCGCCTACAAGGCCGCCGAACTGGCCCGTCTGCTGGTGAAGGGCGGCATCGACACGCAGGTGGTGATGAGCGAGGCGGCGCGGCATTTCGTCGGCGCCGCCACCTTCCAGGCCATCACCGGCCATCCGGT
>CAZONS010000328.1:0-4149 GCA_964581195.1 uncultured Thiobacillus sp.
TCAGGCGTGGCGTGATGGTGGCGTCGCGGTTGGGCGCGATGTTCCAGTACCAGGGGAAGATCAGTTCCAGGCCGCGATCCGTGGTGGCGCCGTACGTCGGCGCGAGCAGACCGGACTTGCGGCTGTTGTCGAGCGAGAAATCCAGCCAGGGCGTGTAGAGAATGGGCGTGTTCAGGTATTCCACGCGCACCTGGCGGGCGCTGCCGATGTTGCCGATGTAGTCGAGTTTCAGCTCGTCCATCTTCAGTACCCAGTCCTGCGCGTCCGCCGGACAGGTGCTGTAGCTGGCGTGCTCCATCAGGTAGCGATCCGGGCCCTGGAACTGAATGGCCTTCGCGTCGCCGCGGGAGAGGCCACCGTCCTGGCCACGGAAATCGTAGGCGACATCCTTCATGTCGCCGAGGCGCGCGGTGAGCTTCAGCCTGAGTTCAGAGCCGCGCAACCGGTCCCCCTCGCGGCTGAAGGTCACGTTGCCGCGCGCGTGCGCCTCGTCACCGCGCTGGTCGTAGCGCAGCCAGTCGGCCTCGACCTGCTCGCGCAGGTTGCGCATCATCACCTTGCCGTCGGCCTCGAAATACTGGTTCTGGACGCCCAGCACGCGATCCGCCTCGATATGGCTCGGGCCCCGCAGCGGACGCCCCTGCGGCGCCGCCGGGCTGAGTTCCGGAGACGTCTTCAGTGGCATGGCTTCGCCGGCGGCGAATGCCTCCAGGGAGGCCGCCGCGAGGCACAGCGAAAACAACAGGCGCGGAAAAGGGGGCACAGCGGACGGCATCACGGGGGGTGCTAGAATTTCGGCGTTTTTTTGACCGCGCGGATTATAGCTTTGGAACGCCTCGAACGTTTGACCGCATGGACCCGTAGCGTCCTGCCCGCCCCGCTGTTGTCCTTCGCCCCCGCTTCCGCCGATGCCAGTTTCCGTCGCTATTTCCGCGCCGTGACGGACGACGGCAGCTTCGTGGTGATGGATGCGCCACCCCGGCATGAGGACTGCCGCCCCTTTCTGCATGTCGCGCGGCTGTTCCGCGCCGCCGGCGCCAATACGCCGGAAATCCTCGCCGAGAACCTGGAAGAAGGTTTTCTCCTGCTCTCCGATTTCGGCAATACCACGTATCTGACGGCGCTCAACGAAACCACCGCCGACCGTCTCTATCGCGACGCCAACGCGGCGCTGATCAAGATCCAGCTCGCCAGCCGGCCCGGTGAACTGCCCGAGTACGATGCCGAGATGCTCATGCGCGAGATGCGGCTGTTTCCGGACTGGTACCTGGCGCGCCACATCAACATCGAGCTGACCGACAGCCAGCGAGAAGTGATGGAGGCCGCCTTCGCCACCATCCTCGCCAACAATCTGGCGCAGCCCAGGGTCTACGTCCACCGCGACTGGCACTCGCGCAACCTGATGCTCATTGAGCCCCACTCCGAAGCCAATCCCGGCGTGCTGGACTTCCAGGACGCGGTTCACGGCCCGATCACCTATGACCTCGCCTCCATCTACAAGGATGCCTACATCCACTGGGAGGAGGCGCGGGTGCTGGACTGGACGATCCGCTACTGGGAAGCCGCGCGCCGCGCCGGCCTGCCGCTGTCGGACGACTTCGGCGACTTCTACCGCGACTTCGAATGGATGGGCATCCAGCGCCACATCAAGGTGCTCGGCATCTTTGCCCGCCTCTATCATCGCGATGGCAAGGACGGCTATCTGAAGGACATGCCCCTGGTGATGGCCTATCTGCGGAAAGCCTGCGGCCGCTACAACGGCCTCGGCGACTTCCTCCGCCTGCTCGACGAGATCGAGGGTCAGGCGGGCGCTGTCGGTTACACCTTCTGACATGCAATCTCCCTACAAGGCGATGATCCTCGCCGCCGGACTCGGCGAACGGATGCGCCCGCTCACCGACCACACCCCCAAGCCGCTCCTGCAGGCCGGCGGCAAGTCGTTGATCCAATGGCAGATCGAGCGCCTGAAAGGGGCTGGTTTCGCCAGCCTGGTCATCAACCACGCTCACCTGGGCGAGAAACTCGAAGCCGCGCTGGGCGACGGCGCGGCGCTCGGGGTCCATATCGCCTGGTCGCGCGAACCCGCGCCCCTGGAGAGCGCCGGCGGCATCGCCACCGCCATGCCCCTGCTGGGCGACGCCCCCTTCCTGGTGACCAACGGCGACGTCTACGCCGCCTTCGACTATGGCCGGCTGCTTCCCGTGCTGGAAGAGATGGCCGACAACCCCGATCACCTCGCGCATCTGGTGCTGGTGGACAACCCGCCGCACCATCCGGCAGGGGATTTCGTGCTGCGCGACGGCCATGCCTTTCCCCCCTCACCCCCGGCCCCTCTCCCGTCCGCGGGAGAGGGGAGCAAAGCATTCACCTTCTCCGGCATCGGCTGTTACCGCCCGGAACTGTTCGCCGGCATCGCGCCCATGACCAAGGCCAAGCTCGCGCCACTGCTGCGCGCGGCGATGGCCCAGGGCCAGGTCAGTGGCGAGCATTTCAGTGGCCGCTGGGAAGACGTCGGCACGCCGCAACGGCTCACCGATCTGGACAAGGAATTGCAAGATGCAACCTGACATCGCCACCCACCGCGCCCGCCGCGTTCACCTGCTGGAAACCCTGGGCGAGGGTGTGCTCATCCTGACCACCGCGCCGGAGGTGCACCGCTCCCGCGACACCCACTATCCCTATCGCTTCGATAGCCACTTCTATTACCTCACCGCCTTCCCGGAGCCGGAGGCGGTGCTGGTGCTGATCGCCGGCAGGAGGCCGAGACAGATCCTGTTCTGCCGCGAGAAGAACGAGGAACGGGAAATCTGGGACGGCTTTCGCCATGGCCCGAAGGCGGCGAAGGTCGCCTTCGGCTTCGACGCCGCCTACCCGATCGGCGAAATCGACAAGCGCCTGCCCAAGCTGCTGGAAAACCAGCCGCGCCTCGCCTACGCCTTCGGCGCCGACTCCGCCTGGGACACCCGCGTCATGGGCTGGATCAACGCCGTGCGCGGCAAGGTGCGCAGCGGCGTCACCGCGCCGGCGACGCTCAGCGACGCCCACGCCCTGATCGACGCCATGCGCCTGATCAAGGACGCCCACGAAATCGAACTCATGCAGCGCGCCGCCGATCTCTCCGCCGAGGCGCACCGCGCGGTGCTGCGGCTGTGCAAGCCCGGCATGGGCGAATGGGAAATCGAGGCCGAGCTGCAACGCCGCTGGCGCGCCGGTGGCTGCCAGGCGGCGGCCTACACCCCCATCGTCGCCGGCGGCGCCAACGCCTGCGTGCTGCACTACGTCGAGAACGACAAGCCGCTGAAGGATGGCGACCTGCTGCTGATCGACGCCGCCGGCGAATACCACGGCTATGCCGCCGACATCACCCGCACCTTCCCGGTCAACGGCCGCTTCTCCGCCGCGCAAAAGGACGTCTACGACATCGTCCTCGCCGCCCAGCTCGCCGCCATCGACGCGGTCCGCCCCGGCAACACCTTCAACGCCCCGCACGAAGCCGCCCTGCGCGTGCTCACCCAGGGCCTGGTCGACCTGAAACTGTTGCAGGGCGAGGTGGATGGCCTGATCGAATCCGAAGCCTACAAACCCTGGTACATGCACAGGACCGGCCACTGGCTCGGCCTCGACGTGCACGACGCCGGCGACTACAAGATCAAGGGCCCACAGGGAACAACATGGCGCGAACTGCAACCCGGCATGGCCCTGACCGTGGAACCCGGCCTCTACCTCCGTCCTTCGGCCGACGTCCCGGAAGCATTGTGGAACATCGGCATCCGCATCGAGGACGACGTGGTGGTGACGGAGGCGGGCAACCGGGTGCTGAGCGCGGCGGCGCCGAAGACGGTGGCGGACATCGAAGCGGCGATGATGTAGCGCGGGCATCCCCGCCCGCAGTCAGGTAGGTCGGGTTAGGCGCAGCCGTAACCCGACGTTTGGCGGCGAGATGTCGGGTTACGGCGCAAACTGCCGCGCCTAACCCGACCTACGTCACTACGTCACTACGTCACTGGTTCCCACGCTGGAGCGTGGGAACCAGATCGGAGAGGTTAGTCAGGTCGAAGCCTTGTCGCGGTCCGACAAGGCGGCTAACCTGTATACGTTTGTAATTTGGAGCGCGACATGGCGGCGGATGTGGTGAGCGTGCGCTTGAGC
>CAZONS010000329.1:0-4143 GCA_964581195.1 uncultured Thiobacillus sp.
ATATCGAACAGACCCTGGAAAATCTGCGCCGCAACCCGAATGCCGAGACCGATATCCAAATCAGCCCTGGTGAAATCGCGGGCACCAGCGATATCCACATCCGCTACCGGTTGGACAAGCCTTGGCGGCTGAATCTGAACCTGGATGACAGCGGCAGCAAAACTACCGGCAAGGTGCAGGGAAATGCCACGCTGAGCTGGGACAACCCTCTGGGCATGGCGGATATCGCCTATGTTTCGCTTGGGCAGGACCTCTGGGGTCGTGACCCCGGGCCGCGTGGCAGCCGAAACTACGCCATGCACTACAGCGTGCCACTGGGGTACTGGCTTCTGGGCGTCACCGCCAGCCGAAATCGCTATCACCAGACCGTGCCGGGCGCGTTCCAGTCCTACCTCTACAGCGGACGCTCCAGTACTGGCGAATTGCAGATCACGCGTGTCTTGCGCCGCGCCGCCGGCAGCAAGACCAGCGCTTCCCTCAAAGCCTTCGTCCGCGCCTCCAACAACTACATCGACGATACCGAAGTGGAAGTCCAGCGCCGCCGGACCGGAGGCTGGGAGGCTGGCCTTCAACACACGCATTACCTGGGGCAAAGCACCCTGGAAAGCCAGATCCAGTACCGTCGAGGCACGGGTGCGTTTGGCGCCATGAGGGCGCCGGAAGAGAACTTTGGCGAAGGCACTTCCCGCATGCGGCTCACCCAGGCCAGCCTGAGCTGGCTCGCGCCCCTGGCCGTGGGCGCGACGAAGCTGCAATACAGCGGACACCTTCGCGCGCAATGGAGCGGTACCCCGCTGACCCCCCAAGACCGTTTCTGTATTGGCGGGCGATACACCGTGCGGGGGTTTGACGGTGTGCAAAATCTCTGCGCCGACCAGGGCCAACTCTGGCGCAACGAGATCAGTGCCGCATTGGGCGCCTATCCCCTTCAGGTCTTTGGCGGCATCGACATGGGCCGGGTCAGTGGCGCGAACAGCGAATACCTGGTCGGCAAACAACTCACCGGCGCCGTACTCGGCCTGCGTGGCGCCTGGCAAACCGGAACCCATGGCGCCCTGCAATACGAGCTCTTCATCGGCAAGCCCCTGCGCCGGCCACAAGGGTTCGAGACCGCCCACACGGCGGCGGGCTTCAGCTTTGCACTCGGTTTTTAACGAAACAACCTACACGACTTGGAGGTCAACCATGAATCGCACCCGCTACCGTCTCATTTTCAACCGATCACGCGGCCAACTCATGGCCGTGGCGGAAACCGCCCACGCCCATGGGAAAACGGGTCAAGGCGAGCGTCCAGGGAATGGCATGCCCGCGGGCGCCGATGCCCGGCGAGGGATGAGTTGCATCGCAAAGCCCATTGCCGCCCTGCTTTGTTTGACCCTGGCCCTGAATCCGGCGCTTGCGCAAATCATTGCCGATACCAACGCTCCCGCCAACCAGTAACCGACGGTGTTGGGGGATGCGTGGAGACCGTTGGTCAATATCCAGACCCCCAGCGCCGCCGGCGTCAGCCGCAATACCTACAGTCAATTTGATGTGGAGCCTGGCGGCGTCGTGCTCATCAATTCGCGCCACAGTAATCCCTGGCTCAAGAATGGCGAGGCGCGCGTCATTCTCAACGAAGTCAATTCCAGCAACCCGAGCTATCTTCGCGGCCCCATCAACGTCGACGGCGCCAGTGCCCAGGTGGTGATCGCCAACCCCTCGGGCATCCAGGTCGACGGTGCCAGCTTCGTCAATACCACGCGTGCCACCCTAACCACCGGCACCCCCCTTTTCGACAACGATGCGTTATCCGGCCTTGCCGTGCGCAAGGGCCTGGTGGAAATCACCGGCCAAGGCATCGTCTCCAATGCCACATTCGGCGATACGCCCTATGTCGAAATTCTCAGCCGCGCCGCCCTGATTGCCGGCAGCGTCAGGGCGCAAGAAATCAACGTCACCACCGGCACGCAGGACATCGATTACGCCACCGGCAAATTGACCCCCGCCAGCGGCGATGGCGAGCCGCGCCCGATTGCCATCGACACCGCCATGTTGGGCGGCATGTACGCCGGCAAGATCACGCTCCTCGCCACCGAGGCCGGGGTGGGTGTGCGAAACGCGGGCACCCTGGAAGCCACAGGCGGGCAGATCATCATCACGGCCGATGGCTACCTCCAGAATACGGGCGGCATCCGGGCCGGTGTGGCCAGCCTGGCCACCGTCAGCGGCGATATCGACACCAGCGGCATGCTGAGCGGAGAAGCGATGCTGTTGGTTTCGGCTGCGGGCGATGTCCATTTCTCGGGTGGGCAGTCCAACAACCAGGGCCGGGTCGTCCTGGTCAGCGCCGGGCAAGACCTCCATCTCGACGCCCATGCACAGGTCTTGGGCAGTGGCGTCGATGGACAAATCCAGCTCGACGCCGGACGCAACATCGATCTGGCCGACGGCGGCGCGGTCAACGCCCAAGGCGGCGTGCGGATCAACAGCGACGGCAGCCTCACGGCCGGCAACGCCATGATCGAGAGCGTTACGGCGGATATCACCATCCTTGCCGCCGACGGCATCCACCTTGAAAACAGCACGCTCACCGGGCAAAACGTGCATCTCGAAACCGGCGCCCCCTTCCGGGAAACCGCGGCGGATATCCTGGTACAGGGCGGCAGGGTCGCGGGCCACCGGCAAACCACCCTGATCGCCAGCCGCGACCTGCTCCTCGAAGCGCCCAACGAGGTGGTCGCGAGCGAACACGGTCCTGTTCACCTGCAGGCCGGCGGGAACCTGATTCTGACAGCCGGTACCGAAGTCGCGTCTGGCGGCGATTTCACCGCCATCGCCGGCGAATCGTTGCAACTGCGGGGTATTCCGGACGGCGGCGTCGACAACGGACAGCAAGCCGGCATTTCCGCCGTGGGGGACGTCCTGCTCTCCGGGGGTGGCATCACGCTCTCCCGAGGCCGCGTGAACGCGGGCGGCGGGCTCGCCATCGAAGCCACCGCCGCCGACATCCAGTTGGGCGCGCCCGCGCATGTCTATGCAGCCACCCGCGACCATCTTCAACTCACCGCCGTGGGCGACCTGGCCATTTCAGCGTACCAAGGCGGCATCGCCGCGACGACGCTCGACGCCCAAGGAAAAAACATCCATGTCATCAGCAACGGACTGACGGAATTCAGCCTGGCCGGCGACGGCAGGAGCGGATTCAAGGGCGGCGGCCTCCATGCGCTGGAAGACCTCACGGTCGCCAGCATCAGCCCGGACCGACCCTTGTCGCTCACCGGCACCCAACTCGCGGCTGGAGGGGATATCGGCCTTCACGCTAATAGCGGACTGCTGATCGTGTCTGTCCAGGCCGACGCCGGTGGCGGCCTGGCCGCCACCGCCAGCCACGGCGGCCTGACGGCGACGGGCGCCCGCCTGACGGCCAAGGGCATGCTCGATCTGGCTTCGCGCGAGGCGCAACAGCACATTTTCAACACTTACGACGCGGGCGCCATGTCGCTTTACACCGAATCAGGCACGCTCGCCCTCTACTCGACCACGCTGCAAACCCACGCGAATCAAGAAGCCGGTCTCGGCGAGATCGAGGGCAAGCTCAGCCTGGAATCCGGCGGCGGCCTCTACTTCAATAGCCTCGCCCGACTGGCCGCCGCCACCGACCTTTCCCTCGTGGTGGGCACGGGCGACCTCACGGTCAAGCCCGCCAACTGGAGTGGCGGCACGCTCTCCGCCAATCAGATCAGCGTCGGCCGCGACCTCACGCTCGCCGCCCGAAACGGCGATCTCATCCTCGATGGCGGCGTGGGCGGCAACGGCAGCGGGGTAGGCGTGGACCTCTACGTCCCGCGCAATCTTGCCCTGCTGGGCGACAACATCAGCATGAAGGGCGGCCGCTTGTTCGCGCGGATGATCGATCTCACCGCCACCAGCGGCGACATCCGCATCGATGCCATCCCGGTGGCCAGCAATCAAGCGGGCTATGACAACACCTACTGGATTTCACCCTGGCTCTACGGCACCTTTGGCATCGACCTCCAGGCCGCCGGCGATATCGAACTCAACAGCGTATTCGCCAGAAGCCATGACACGCTCTCCATCCTTTCCGGCGGCAATCTCACCACGACCGGCGAATACAACCGCAGGAACGGCAACTACGACGGC
>CAZONS010000330.1:0-4129 GCA_964581195.1 uncultured Thiobacillus sp.
TCCACCGGGTCCTGGAACGGCTGGACGAGGAAGCTCGCGCCCTGTTCAACGGTCGCGCCAGGATCGGCGTCAGCCTGCGTCCCGCCGTGGAGCGCTACGAGGCCGCCATGCGCGACAGCAAACAGGCCCTGGTCAAGCCGGAGGCCTGGGAGAACGTGGTGAACGAACTGGATGCGGCGCGACAGGGCAGGGCGGCGCTCGACGCCGAACTGCACGCCGCCCGGGGGCGCCAGGACTGGCTCCGCCGCTGCCTGGACGCGCTGCCCAACCTCGGGCAATTGCGCGAGGTGGACGCCCGCCTGCGCGATCTGCCGCCGCTGCCGACGCTGCCCGAGGGCTACCCGGCGGTGGCGGCGGCCGCCCGGGAGGGCCTCGATCGGGCCGAGCGGGCCCTGCGCGAACTGCGGCAACGGATCGACACGCTGCGGGCGCGTCGCGCCACCCTGTCCCCGCGCGAGGCGGTGCTCGCCCATGCCGCGGAAATCGATGCGCTGGCGCAAGGTCTTGCCGTCTACCGACAGGACCGCGAGGCGCTCGCGGCCGAGACGGCGGAGGCGGCGCGGGCACAGGCGCGCCTGCGTAGCGGCCTGCTCGATCTGGGCCTGGCCGACGATCCAGCGGCGATCGCCGGCATGCGTCTCAGTCTGAGCGAACAGCAGGCGCTGCGCGATGCCGCCGCCACCCTGTCGACGGCGGAGCGGGACAGCGAGGCGCAGCGGCGCGAGCACGAGCGCGTGCAGGCGGAATTGGAAAGGATCGCACGGCGGCTCGACCACCTGCGGGTGTCCGGGAACGACGGTCTGCGCGAGGCGCTGGCCGCCACCGCGCACGCCGCCACCCTCGCGCAGACCCTCGCGGGCAAGGAAGCCGCCCTGGAAGGGCTGGCCCGCCGCCTGTCCAGCCAAGGACGCTTGCTGAGCGCCTTCGACGGCGACGCGCAAGCCCTCTACGCCCTGAACATGCCCGCCGCCGCCCGGCTGCGCGACTTCGAGGCCGGGGCCGCCGATCTGGCCTCGCGCGAGCGTCGGCTGGAAGAGGCCACGCAAACGGCAACGCGGCGCCTGCGCGAACTGAAGTCCAAGCTGGAACGCCTGGAAACCCGGGGCGCGCTCCCCTCGCCGGACGACCTCGAACACGCGCGCGCGCTGCGGGAAGCGGGCTGGCGCCAGGTTCTCGCCTGCTGGAAGGCGGGCGAAGCGGAACCGGACTGGGAAGGCGTGCCGCTCGCGCTGTCCTATCCGGACGCCGTGCGGCGGGCCGACGCGCTGGCCGATCGCCTGCGCGAAGAGGCCGACGCCGTCGCCCAGGCGGAGGAGTTGCGCGCCCAGATCCGTGAAGCCGAGGCCCTCAACGAGGAGCTGGGGCGGGAGGACTTGCGTCTGGATCAGGCCCGGCAGGAATGGCGGCAGGAATGGAGCAACCTCTGCGCGAGCATCGGACTGACCGTCATGTCGCCCGGTGAAATGCTCGAATGGCGCGAACAGTGGCTGGAATTCCGCGCGCGCCATGAAGCCTGGAGCGAAGCGAGCGATGGCCTGCAAGCCGCGCGGCGCGACATCGCCACGGCGGAGCAGGCGCTGCGCCCCGTACTGGACATGGCCGCCGGCACCCTGGCGGAACTGCGCGAACGCGCGCAGAGGCAAGTCGAAGAGGCCACCCAGGCCCAGGGCGAGCGCCGCACGCTCCTGGCGCGACAGGAGGAACTGCAGGTGGAAGGCGAAGCCCTGGCGCGGCGCCGGATCGCGCTGGACGAAGCCCTGGCGCTGGCGCGGGCCCGCTGGCGCGCGCACCCGCTGGGCGGCGACAACCCCCCGGAACATGCACTGGACCTGCTCGCCGCGCGTCTCGACCTGGTCGCGGCGCATGATGCCTGGACCCGTCTGTGCGCCACGCGGGCCGACCGCCAGGCGCGGCTGGAGACCTACGAGGGCAAGGTCCACGCCCTGGTCGCGACGCTGCGCGCCGATACCGCCAGTGACCGCCCGGGAGCGCAATCCGGCCCCGAGACAGGTTTCTCCGCCGAGGTCGAGGTCAACGCCTTGAGTGAAGCGCTGACGCGGGCCCGCGCGCTGCGGGAGCGGCGTACCCAGGTCGACGAAGACCTCGAGCAACTCCTGGATGGCCAGGCCCCGGCGGAACGGGCGGTCGTGGACGCCCGCGCCACCCTGACGGCGCTGCTCGCCCAGGCGGGCGTCGCCGATGCCACCGCCCTGGAGCGTCTGCTGGGCGACCTGGCCGCCCGGCAACGGCTGTTGGACGAACGCGACCGGCTGCGGGCCTCGCTGCACATCCAGTCGCGCGGCGAGGCGCTGGATGCGTTCATCGCGCGAGTCCGCGCCGAGGACGGCGAGACCCTGAAAACGGAAGCGGACGCTCTGGCGGAACGGATCCGGGAAGGGGAAGCGCGGCGCGATCAGATCCTCCAGGTCCTGGCCCGCGCCGAGGATGCCCGCGCGCGCCTGGATGCCAGCGGCGCCGACGCCGCCGAATTCCTGCAACAGGCCAGTCATGCCGCCGCGCGCATTCGTCAGGACGCCGCCCGCTATCTGCGCCTGCGTCTGGCCACCCGCTTTCTGAACAACCAGATCGAAAGCTTCCGCGAGCGCAATCAGGGCCCCCTGCTGGCCAGGGCGGGCGCGTTGTTCAGCGCGATGACCGGGGGCAGCTTCAGTGCTCTGGGCGCCGACTACGACGTCAACGACCAGCCCACCCTGGTCGGTCTCAAGGCGAGGACGAAGATCCCGGTGGAAGGCATGAGCGAAGGCACCCGCGACCAGCTCTACCTTGCCTTGCGCCTGGCCGCCATCGAGCAGCACCTGGTCAACCACGAGCCGATGCCGCTGATCCTCGACGACCTCCTCATCACCTTCGACGACGATCGTTGCCGCGCCATCCTGCCGCTGCTGCGCGACCTCGCCGAACGCACCCAGGTGATGCTGTTCACCCATCACCGGCATCTGCTCGACCTCGCCCGCGAGGTCCTGCCCGGTGAGGCGATGCGGGTGCATGAACTCGATGGTACCGGCACGCCTGCGCCGTAGCCTGGCGGCCGCCTGGCTGCTCCTGGCCACCTCGGCGTCCGCCGCCGAGGTCGAGCAGCGGGAAATCCTCCAGACCTCGCCCCTGGCCGGCTTCCAGTATCACGCCGGTCCCGCGCTGTTCCCCCTGATGCGGGTGGGCGACCGCCTGACGCTGTGGCGTGAACCCGACAACCCTCACGACGACAAGGCCGTGCGGGTGGAGTGGTACGGCACCCAGATCGGCTACGCCCCGCGCGCCGACAACGTCGACCTCGCCCGCCTGATGGATCGCGGCACCCGCGTCGAGGGCCGCATCCTGCATCTGCGGAAATCGCGCGACCCGTGGAAACGGGTGCTGATCGAGATCTATCTACTGCCCGAACCGCGGCCGTAGCGGGCTAACTCCCTCAAACCCCCATCTTCAGGCTCGCCTCGATGAACGGGTCGAGGTCGCCGTCGAGCACGCCCTGGGTGTTGCCGACCTCGTAATTGGTGCGCAGGTCCTTGATCCGCGACTGGTCGAGGACGTAGGAGCGGATCTGATGGCCCCAGCCGATGTCGGTCTTGGAATCCTCCAGCTTCTGCTGCTCGGCCTGGCGCTTGCGCAATTCGAACTCGTAGAGACGCGACTTCAGCATGGCCATCGCCTCGGCGCGGTTCTTGTGCTGCGAGCGGTCGTTCTGGCACTGCACCACGATGTTGGTGGGCAGGTGGGTGATCCGCACCGCCGAGTCGGTCTTGTTGATGTGCTGGCCACCGGCGCCTGAGGCGCGATAGGTGTCGACGCGCAGGTCGGCCGGGTTGATCTCGATCTCGATGGAATCGTCCACTTCCGGGTAGACGAAGACGCTGGAGAAGGAGGTGTGGCGGCGGGCGTTGGAGTCGAACGGCGATTTGCGCACCAGGCGATGGACGCCGGTTTCGGTGCGCAGATAGCCATAGGCGTATTCACCGCTGAACTTGAGGGTGGCGGATTTGAGGCCGGCGACTTCGCCTTCCGACTCCTCCAGCACCTCCACCTTGAAGCCACGCCGCTCGCCGTAGCGGATGTACATGCGCTCCAGCATGCCGGCCCAGTCCTGCGCCTCGGTGCCGCCGGAACCGGCCTG
>CAZONS010000331.1:0-4111 GCA_964581195.1 uncultured Thiobacillus sp.
GGCCTTCATCGGCTCCTGCACCAATTCGCGCATCGAGGATCTGCGCGAGGCGGCGTCGGTCGCGCGCTGGGCCGTGGCCCATGGTCGCCGTGTCGCCGCCAATGTGAAGCTGGCGATGGTGGTGCCGGGTTCCGGTCTGGTGAAGGCGCAGGCGGAAGCCGAGGGGCTGGACCGGGATCTGGTCGCCGCTGGCTTCGAATGGCGTGAACCGGGCTGTTCCATGTGCCTGGCGATGAACGCCGACCGCCTGGAGCCTGGCGAGCGCTGCGCTTCCACGTCCAACCGCAACTTCGAGGGCCGCCAGGGCCAGGGAGGGCGCACCCATCTGGTGTCGCCGGCGATGGCGGCGGCCGCCGCCGTGTTCGGCCATTTCGTGGATATTCGTGAGGTGTTGCAATGACTCCCAAGAAACTCATTCTCCTCGGCGCGGTGAAACTGGCCGTGTTGGCCGTCGCCATCGGCGTCGTCTACAGCATGTATGGCTGCAACACCGTGCGCGGGGTCGGCCAGGACATCGAACGGGCCGGTGAGGCCATCCAGAGGGCAGGCAACAAATGAACCCGTTCAATACCTTGCACGGCCTGGTCGCCCCGCTCGACCGCGCCAACGTCGATACCGACGCCATCATCCCCAAACAATTCCTGAAGTCGATCAAGCGCTCCGGCTTCGGCCCCAACGCCTTCGACGAATGGCGCTACCTCGACCGTGGCGAGCCCGGCATGGACTGCGCCAACCGGCCGAAAAACCCGGACTTCGTCCTCAACCAGCCGCGCTACCAGGACGCCTCCATCCTGCTCGCGCGGGAGAACTTCGGCTGCGGTTCCTCCCGCGAACACGCCCCCTGGGCGTTGGAAGACTACGGCTTCCGCGCCATCATCGCGCCGAGCTTCGCGGATATCTTCTTCAACAACTGCTTCAAGAACGGCATCCTGCCCATCGTCCTCCCCGCCGACGTGGTCGACCGCCTGTTCCAGGAAACCGAGGCGAGCGAGGGCTACCGCCTGACCATCGACCTCGCCGCCCAGACCGTGACCACGCCGACCCACGAGGTGATCGCCTTCGAAGTCGACGGCGAACGCAAGCATCGCCTGCTGCACGGCCTCGACGACATCGCGCTGACGCTGCAATACACGGACGCGATCAAGGCATATGAGGCGCGGCGCAAGGCGGAAGCTGGGTGGTTGTTCGCTTAAGGAGACGGTCATGCAATGGTCCGAAGTCATCGCCGATCCCGCTTTGCGGGACTTGCCGTACAAGATCGAACTCAATAAATGGGGGGTTATCGAAATGAGTCCGGCATCGAACTGGCATGCGATTGTGCAGGGCAAGCTGGCGGGTCTCTTACGTGGTTATTTTCAGTTCGGTGAGGTCATGGTGGAATGTTCCATCCAGACGACCGACGGCGTGCGGGTGCCGGACGTCGCTTGGTGTTCGGGCGAGTTCATAAAGGCATACGGCGAGCAGACTCCGTTCCCGAAGGCGCCCGAGTTGTGCATCGAAGTGATCTCACCCTCCAACAGCCGCCACGAAATGGAACGCAAGATCGGTTTGTTTCTGGAAGCCGGCGCGCAGGAAGTCTGGCTGGTTTCGCGCGAGGGTTTCGAGTTCCACGGCGCGGAAGGCCGGCGCGAACGCTCTGGGTTTGGCGTCGAGCCGAAACTGTGAAACTCGTATCCAGCAGCCCGGATGCAGCCCGCTCCGCCGCCCGTTGAATCCGCGATGCCGTGTCAGCGGGCGGAATCCGGGATAGTGGCGCTTCCACTTCCCGGATTTTGCTTCCGCGCCATAACGTGTTTTTTGACGGGAAGTACCGTTGTTACTCCGCTTGCGATGCCAAGTGTTCCATGTGTAATTGAGCCCGTTCCGCCGCTTCCATGCACCTCAACACCGACCACCTGAAACGCGGCATCGAGACCCTGGAGATGTCGTTGCGCCTGCCGCCACGATATCTGGAAGTGGAGCGACGGATAGTGAGCGAAGACCTGCCCCAGGCGGAAGTCTGGGCCTATGGCAGTCGGGTCGACGGCGACAGTTTCGATGCCAGCGACTTCGATCTGGTGGTACGCAACCCGGATGACTCGAAGCGCGGGACGGCGCGCTGGTGGGCGTTGACGGAAGTGTTTGAGGAGAGCGATCCGCCAATACAGGCGCAGATCGTGGATTGGGCAAGGAGGCCGGCCTCGTTTCATGATGAAATCGCGGCTGCTTATGTTGTGGCGCAACACAAATTGAATCCTGTGTCGTAGGAGCGAGCTTGCTCGCGATGCCTCCGTTGCTATCGCGGTCGAGCCCGCTCCTACGAGGTGGGGCGAACGTTTTTTCGTTAAGGAAATGTACTCATGAAACTCGCGGTTCTGCCGGGTGACGGCATCGGCAAGGAAATCGTCGCGCAAGCGGTCAAGGTGCTCGACGTACTCAAGAGCGACGGCGCCAGCATCGAGATGGAATTCGGCACGATCGGCGGCGCCGGTTATGACGCCGAGGGCGATCCGTTGCCGGAATCGACCCTGAAGCTGGCGAAGGCGTCGGACGCGGTGCTGTTGGGCGCCGTCGGCGGCCCGCAATACGACGCCCTGGATCGGCCCCTGCGCCCGGAACGCGGCCTGTTGCGCATCCGCAAGGAACTGAATCTGTTCGCCAACCTGCGCCCGGCGCTGCTCTATCCGGAACTGGCCGGTGCCTCTTCGCTGAAGCCGGAGGTGGTGGCGGGGCTGGACATCATGATCGTGCGGGAACTGACCGGCGACGTGTACTTCGGCCAGCCGCGCGGCATCGAGGTGCGGAACGGCGAGCGGGTCGGCTTCAACACCATGATCTATTCGGAATCGGAAGTGCGCCGGGTGGCGCACGTGGCCTTCGGCATCGCGATGAAGCGCGACAAGCGCCTGTGTTCGGTGGAAAAGGCCAATGTGCTGGAGTGTTCCGAATTGTGGCGCGACGTGGTGGCCGAGGTGGCGAAGGATTATCCGGAGGTGGAGCTGTCCACCCTGTACGTGGACAACGCCGCCATGCAACTGGTGAAGAACCCGAAGCAGTTCGACGTGATCGTCACCGGCAACATCTTCGGCGACATCCTCTCCGACCAGGCTTCCATGCTCTCCGGTTCCATCGGCATGCTGCCCTCGGCCTCGCTGGACGAGCATAACAAGGGCATGTACGAGCCGATCCATGGCTCCGCCCCGGACATCGCCGGCCGCGACATCGCCAATCCGCTGGCGACCATCCTCTCGGTGGCGATGATGTACCGCTACACCTTCGCCGACATGGCCACCGCCGACCGCATCGAGAACGCGGTGAAGAAGGTCATCGCCCAGGGTTACCGCACCGGCGACATCTGGACCGAAGGCACCAATAAAGTATCCTGTTCGGCGATGGGCGATGCCGTCGTCGCCGCGATGTAACGCATTGATGAATCGAGGTCATTGAAATGAAACGAGTAGGTCTGATCGGTTGGCGCGGCATGGTGGGCTCGGTGCTCATGGGCCGAATGGTGGAAGAGCGGGATTTCGACCAGGTCGAGCCGGTGTTCTTCACCACCTCCAACGTGGGTGGCAAGGGGCCCGCCATCGGCAAGGATGTCCCGCCCCTGAAGGACGCGATGTCCATCGACGAACTGAAGGCGATGGACATCATCATCACCGCCCAGGGCGGCGATTACACCAAGGAGGTGTATCCGAAGCTGCGCGCGGCCGGCTGGAACGGCTACTGGATCGACGCCGCCTCCACCCTGCGGATGAAAGACGAGGCCATCATCATCCTCGATCCGGTCAACAAGAACGTCATCCAGGACGGTATCGCCAACGGCGTGAAGACCTATGTCGGCGGCAACTGCACGGTGTCGTTGATGCTCATGGCCATCGGCGGCCTGTTCGACGCCGGCCTGATCGAGTGGATTTCCCCCATGACCTATCAGGCCGCCTCCGGCGCCGGCGCGCGCAATATGCGCGAGCTGATCAAGCAGATGGGCGCGGTGCACGGCGAAGTGGCCGATCTGGTGGCCGACCCGGCTTCCGCCATCCTGGAAATCGACAAGAAGGTGGCCGATTACATTCGTTCCGACCGCTATCCGCTCGATGCCTGGCCGGTGCCCCTGGCCGGCAACCTGATTCCC
>CAZONS010000332.1:0-4079 GCA_964581195.1 uncultured Thiobacillus sp.
GGATGAAGCTGCAGCAGGCCCTGAACGAGATAGGCAAGGCCGCCCCGTGAGTCCCACCCACCTTACGATGCTCCAGATGCCCAACATCCACCCGCCCTTCCACGCCCCCCTTGACGAGCCTCTGGAGGGTTTTCTGGCGGTAAGGGACAGCATCCGCGCCCGGCTCGTGCCTGCCATAACAAAAGCTCTGGGTCTATGATGCCGGCCAACCGTTTTTTGATCGCGAGTCCCCCATGCGGCGCCAGTGTTTCAGCAAGTGTTTCAACGTGCTGTTCCTGTGCACGGGCAACTCCGCCCGTTCCATCCTGGCCGAGTCGGTGCTCAACAGCACCGCCGTCGGACGCGGCCGTTTCCGCGCCTACAGCGCCGGCAGCCACCCCGCCGGCCAGGTCAACCCCCTGGCGATCGAACTGCTGGATAAAAACCACCTGCCGACCGAGGGCCTGCGCAGCAAGTCCTGGGACGAGTTCGCCCAGCCCGGCGCGCCGCGACTGGATTTCGTCTTCACCGTCTGCGACAACGCCGCCGGCGAGGTCTGCCCGGTCTGGCCAGGCCAGCCGATGACCGCGCACTGGGGCGTACCCGACCCCGCCGCCGTGGAGGGCACGGAGGAGGCCAAGCGCCGCGCCTTCTTTGTCGCCTTCAACCAGCTCGCGAACCGTATCGCCCTGTTCGCCAACCTGCCGTTCGACAAGCTGGATCGAATCAAACTGCAAAGAGCGCTGAGCGACATCGGCGAGGCAACGACCCCATGAGCGCCCAATGCGAGGCCACGGCGAAACGCGCGGCGGGGGCGCCGATGAGTGTTTTCGAGCGCTGGCTCACCCTCTGGGTGGGGCTGTGCATCGTCGTCGGCATCCTAGCCGGCCAGCTGTTCCCGGCGCCGTTCCAGGCCCTGGGCCGCATGGAGGTGGCCCAGGTGAACCTGCCGGTCGGCCTGCTGATCTGGGTGATGATCATCCCGATGCTGATGAAGATCGACTTCGCCGCGCTGCATCAGGTGAAGTCACACTGGAAGGGCATTGGCGTCACCCTGTTCATCAACTGGGCGGTGAAGCCGTTCTCGATGGCCCTGCTGGCCTGGTTGTTCATCCGCGTGCTGTTCGCGCCCTGGCTGCCGGCGGAACAGCTCGACAGCTACGTCGCCGGCCTCATCCTTCTGGCCGCGGCGCCATGCACGGCGATGGTGTTCGTGTGGAGCCGGCTGACCGGCGGCGACCCCTATTTCACCCTGTCGCAGGTGGCGCTCAACGACACCATCATGATCTTCGCCTTCGCCCCCATCGTCGGCCTGTTGCTCGGCCTGTCGGCCATCGTCGTGCCCTGGGATACCCTGTTCATCTCGGTGCTGCTGTACATCGTCATCCCGGTGATCCTGGCGCAGGTCTGGCGCGGCCTCCTGCTGAAACAGGGTCAGGCCAGGTTCGACGCCACCCTGGCCACCCTGGGCCATGCGTCCATCCTCGCCCTGCTGCTCACCCTGGTGCTGCTGTTCGCCTTCCAGGGCGAGGCCATCATCGAGGCGCCGCTGATCATCGCCCTGCTGGCGGTGCCGATCCTGATCCAGGTGTTGTTCAACTCGTCCCTGGCCTACTGGCTCAACCGCAAGGTGGGCGAGAAGCACAGCGTCGCCTGCCCCTCGGCCCTGATCGGCGCCTCCAATTTCTTCGAGCTGGCGGTGGCCGCCGCGATTGCCCTGTTCGGCTTCGAATCCGGCGCCGCGCTGGCCACCGTGGTCGGCGTGCTGATCGAGGTGCCGGTGATGCTGCTGGTGGTCAAAGTCGTCAATCGGAGCAAGGGCTGGTATGAAGCCGGCTTGCCGTCTCACTAAGGAGTACACATGCTGCAACGTCTTGTTTTCGTGCTGACAGCCGCTCTTTTCAGCCTCGCCACCCATGCGGACTACCAGCCGAAGGCGGAAAAGGTGGTCGACAACGTCTACGCCATCGTCGGCCCGCTCGGCCAGCGCGGCGCGGAGAACGACGGACTCAACGCCAACTTCGGCTTCGTCGTCACCAACCAGGGCGTCATCCTGATCGATTCCGGCGCCAGCCGTCTCGGCGCGGAAAAGATAGAAGCCGCCATCCGCGCGGTGAGCGAACGGCCGGTGCGCTGGGTAATCAACAGCGGCAGCCAGGACCACCGCTGGCTGGGCAACGACTACTTCGCGGGCAAGGGCGCGGAAATCATCGCGCTCGCCCGTACCGCCGCCACCCAGGCGCAATACGCGGAACAGCACCTGACGGGCCTCCGGCATTTCCTCGGCGACCGGCTCGCCGGCACCCGGCCGCTGCCGGCGACCACGACGCTCGCCGGCGAGGGCGCCACGCTGGAGCGGGGCGGCGAAACCCTGGAACTGGCCTACACCGATGCCCACTTTCCCGGCGACGCCCGCGTCTGGCTGCCGAAGCGCGGCGTCGTGTTCACGGGTGACCTGGTCTATGTCGATCGCATGCTCGGGGTGCTGCCCTGGTCCAGCGTCAGGCATGGCCAACGGGCCTTCCACGCCCTGGAAGCCTTGCAACCCGCGCATATCGTCCCCGGCCACGGTCGCGTCTGCGACCTCGCCCAGGCGAAACGGGAGACCGGCGATTACTACGACTTCCTGGTGAACAAGGTCGGCGCCGCCGCGAAGGACATGGAATCCATGAGCGAGGTGCTCGACCGCCACGCCGACCTGCCCGCCTTCCGGCACCTGGAAAACTACGACGGCCTGCACCGGGGCAACATGAACCGGGCGTTCGTGGAATTCGAGTCCGCGCCATGACCCCCATCCTGCAATCCACCCTGGTCTGCCCCCACTGCGGCCATGCCGCCACGGAGACCATGCCCACGGACGCCTGCCAATGGTATTGGCCCTGCCCCGCCTGCGGGGCCATGCTGACGCCGAAGCCGGGCGACTGCTGCGTGTTCTGTTCCTATGGCGACGTGCCCTGCCCGCCCATCCAGCTGCAACGCGCGGGGCATGGCGCCGGTTGTTGCGGAGGCTGACATCATGCTCGACGCCCTCTCCGCCTGGATCACCTTCGACCTCATCGGTCTCACCCCCGGCAGCCGCCTGGGCGAGGCGGTGTGGTTCTTCCTCTACGACGTGCCCAAGGTGTTCCTGCTGCTGGTCTCGGTGGTGTTCGTCATGGGTGTGGTGCACAGCTACATCTCGCCGGAACGCACCCGCGCCTGGCTGGCGAACAAGCCCCTGGGCCTGGGCAACGTCATGGCGGCGGGGTTGGGCATCGTCACCCCGTTCTGCTCCTGCTCGGCGGTGCCGCTGTTCATCGGCTTCCTGTCCGCCGGGGTGCCGCTGGGCGTCACCTTCTCCTTCCTGATCGCCGCGCCCATGGTCAACGAAGTGGCGCTGGCCTTGCTGTTCGGCCTGTTCGGCTGGAAAGTGGCGGCGCTCTATCTCGGCCTGGGCCTGACCGTGGCCATCGTCTCCGGCCTGGTGATCGGCCGCCTGGGCATGGAACACCATCTGGAAGACTGGGTGCGCAATATTCGCGTGGGTGCCGCGCCCGACCTGGGGAACGGCCCGCCGAGCTGGCGCGACCGCTTCCGCTCCGGGGTTTCGCACGTCAAGGAAATTGTCGGCCGCGTCTGGCCCTGGCTGATCGCCGGCATCGGCGTCGGCGCCGGTATCCACGGCTATGTGCCGCAGGATCTGATGGCCGGCATCATGGGCAAGGAGCAGTGGTGGGCGGTGCCCGCGGCCGTATTGCTGGGTGTGCCCATGTACAGCAACGCCGCCGGCATCCTGCCCGTCATCCAGGCCCTGCTTGGCAAGGGCGCCGCGCTGGGCACGGCGCTGGCCTTCATGATGAGCGTCATCGCCCTCTCCCTGCCGGAGATGGTGATCCTGCGCAAGGTTCTCAAACCCGCCCTGATCGCGGTCTTCGCGGGGGTGGTGGCCGCCGGCATCATGCTGGTGGGCTTCGTCTTCAACGCCGTCCTCTGAGGTAATCAATATGGCCGACCTGCATCCCTCCATCGTCGCCCTGGTCTCGCTCGCCGCGAACATCGCGTCCAACCACCCCAAGCAGGGCCTGTGTCAGGTGGACAGGCTCAAGGAGTACGGGGTGGCG
>CAZONS010000333.1:0-4024 GCA_964581195.1 uncultured Thiobacillus sp.
GTATGCACGTAGTCGGACAGCATTTAGGACATCAATCTCTTGAAAGCCAGAAAGCCAGCACGATGCCGAACCAGACGAGCGCGGTCAAGGCCGGCATGCCGGAACATTTGTAGCCGAGCAGGGGCAACACCGCCGCCGACAGGAAAAGCAGCGCCCTGGCGCCGTTCCAGCGGGTCAGCCGCTGACGCGCCTCGTTGTGCCAGGTGACCGGGCGGGTGGGCTCGGTCCAGACGGGCGCCAACTGGCTGGCGGCACCGGTCACCAGGGGCATGAGAAAGGCGGGAAGAAACAGGGTCAGGGGCGAGCCGATCTCCAGCAAGGTACCCAACATGGCGAAGGCATAGCCCAGGGTCGCCGCCAGCAGCACCGGTGCGGCGCCATGCGGGGCCAGGATGTGCCGCCGATGCAGCCGCCACCAGGCCAGGCCCATGCGTCCCAGCACCCAGGCCCAGAGCACGCCGCCCAGCCAGGCCAGGGGTGGCCATGCGGCCTGGCCCATGGCCAGGATCAGGCTGCCGGCCAGCGCCCATTTCAGGTCACCGCGCAGGCGCGTGGCGGCATGTGGATCGGGTTGGTTGACGGCGGTCGGCATCAGCACCTGCAAGGTCCCCACCGCGGTCAGGCCGATGAAGCCGTAGAGGTTGACGTGCAGGTGAAACGCGCGCAGCGGCACATGCCATTGCGGCAGAAACGGGATCAGGATGGCGGCGATCAGTCCCAGCGCCAGACAGGCCATGGCCGCGACATACCAGTCGAGGCCGGGATGCGGACGCCCCAGGGTGAGGCGGGCGCGGGTGCGCATCCAGGCCAGCATGGCGCCGGCACCGAACAGTGCCAGGACCGCGGCCCCCGAGAGCCAGGCGTAATCCAGCCAGCCGCTGAAGACCGCCAGGGCCAGCGCGCCCGCCGCGCTCATCAGCCAGGGCAGGCGCGCCGTCCAGCGATCGGGGCCGCGACCGCGTGTGAGCACCGGCACGAAGTGCTGCATGGCGGCGGTGATCAGCGTCATCACCCCCAGCGCCAGGACCAGGTGCGCCCAGAAAGCCGGCGCCGCGCCGAACGCCCTGGGCAGCGCCTGCCCGGCGAACAGCGCGATCAGGGTGGCGACCAGCAGCGCGACCAGCACGGCGCCGCGCGCCTACTTGACGATGAAGTCGATCATCACGCCTTGCGGGCCCTGGTCCAGGTAGTTGATGTCGACGCGTTCGCCGTAGCGCGCCTGCATCTGCTGCAGCAGCGGAATCGGGTTGTGGTCGTTGACGAAGCGCATGCGCTCGCCTGGATTCAGGGCGTCGAGGGCGCCGAAGATGGCGGCATGACGGAAACGCTTGGCGATGCCGCGCGCGTCGAAGGGGTAGATGGCGTCCGACCGGGTATGGTCGTGAACGGGAATGTGGATTTCAGTCATGATGGACCTCGATTTGAAGGGAGCCCGCATGGTCATGCCGGGCGCCGGGGAGCGCCTTGATCGATGTCATGGGCTGGCCCTGAACGAATCAGGGCCAATGAGATGGGCCATTGTCCCGCTTGCCGCTAAACTGGCAGCCTGTCGGATTTTGGCATCGTCGGCCGCGAATCCGGCAAAAAATGGACTCGCCGGGGCCGCTTCTCGCCATCGGCGTCCAAAGCCCCACAGGCTGCCAGCAGCATTAACCTCGATAAAGATAACGGGAAACAGGCATCGTGAAGACGCATCATCAGGTCCTCATCATCGGCGGTGGCCCCGCCGGCGCCGCCGCCGCCCATACCCTGGCGCGGCGGGGTATCGATGTCGCCGTCGTCGACAAGACCGCGTTTCCCCGCGACAAGCTCTGCGGTGGTCTCCTGACCCTGCGCAGCCGGAAGATCTATCAACACATCTTCGAATCGTCCTGGGATGACGTCGTCTGCCATACCGCGCATGGGGTGAAGTTCATGCATCAGGGGCGCGTGCTCAGCGAGGTCGTCGATCACCGCGCACTGTGCTTCACCCGGCGCCTGGACTTCGACCAGCACCTGCTCGACCAGGCCATCGCGCGGGGCGCGAGAATGTATCTCGGCGACGCGGTCGTCGCCATCGACATGGTCGCGAAACGCTGCCGCCTGGGGTCGGGATGCGAGATCGGCTACGACACGCTGATCGGCGCCGATGGCGTGAACAGTCTGGTCGCGAAAACCTTGTTCGGGCGCGCCTTCAATCAACGCACGGTGGCCTTCGCCCTGGAAATGGAAGTCGATCGCGCCCGTCACGCCACCGAATTGACCGATCCGGAAATCCATTTCGGCGTGGTGAACTGGGGTTATGCCTGGGTGTTCCCCAAGCGGGACACGGTGACCGTCGGTGTGGGTGGCCTGCATGCGCGCAATCCCGGGTTGAAGACGACTTTCAGCACCTTTCTGCGCGACCGCTTCCGCGACCTGCCCGAGGGCAGGATCAAGGGCCACCACCTGCCCTTCGGCGACTATCGCCGGGTCCCGGGGCGGGGCGATGTCCTGCTCTGCGGCGACGCCGCCGGCCTGGTCGACCCGATCACCGGGGAGGGCATCGCCTTCGCCATGCAAAGCGGTCATTTCGCCGCCGAGGCCATCATCGAATCCGGCCGCCGCCCCGCCCTGCCCGCCTATCGCGCCCGTTACCGGGAAATCACGCGTGATTTCGACCATGCCAACCGCCTGCGCCATCTGTTGTTTCCAACGCCTTGCGAACGGCTGTTTCTCAGGGCCCTGCCCAGCAGCGAAAGCCTGGCGCTGAAACACCTGGAACTGATGGCCGACGAGGTGAGCTATGGCGACTATGCTCGCCACATGTTCGCCCGCGGCATGCGCCGACTGGGCAACACACTGCTGTTCCGTTCCGGCGCCGGACACGGACAATAGCGTCATTCGAGAAGGAGTCCCGCCATGAGCCACAAGCATGAACACCTGATCCGCGCGATCTTCCAGGATCCGATCAGCGGCAACATCCACTGGCGCGAGATCGAATCCCTCATCCTCCACCTCGGCGCCAGCATGGAACCCCTCACCGGCTCACGCTACCGGGTCGTGCTCAACGGGGTCGAGGGCATCCTGCATCACCCTCATCACAGCAGCGTGTTCGGCAAGCAGGAGATCAAGAGTCTGCGCCAGTACCTGGCCTCGGCCCGGGTGACGCCATCGCTGTACGAGGAAAGCCAGAAGCACTGACATCCGGCGCCGGCGCGCTGGGCCGCGCCGGATACCTCGCCTCAGGCCAGCGCCTTGCTGACGATTTCCTGGGCTTCCCGGACGATGGCCCGCAGGTGCTCGTCGCTCTTGAAGCTCTCCGCGTAGATCTTGTAGATGTCCTCGGTGCCGGAGGGCCGCGCGGCGAACCAGCCGTTCTCGGTGGACACCTTGAGGCCACCGATCGGAGCATCGTTGCCGGGAGCGCGGGTGAACTTGCCGGTGATCGGTTCGCCGGCAAGCGTGGCGGCGGTGACCTTTTCCGGAGTGAGTTGCTTGAACGCGGCCTTCTGCGCCGGTGTCGCGGCGGCGTCGATGCGCAGGTAATAAGGCGTGCCGTGCTCGGCGGCGAGCTTCTGATAGTAGCGGCCGGGATCCTCGCCGGTGACGGCGGTGATCTCGGCGGCGAGCAGGCCCAGGATGATGCCATCCTTGTCCGTGGTCCAGACGCTGCCGTCACGGCGCAGGAAGGAGGCGCCGGCGGATTCCTCGCCGCCGAAGCAGAAACCGCCGTCCATCAGACCCTGGGAGAACCATTTGAAGCCCACCGGAACTTCCAGGAAGGTGCGGCCGAGACCATTCACCACCCGGTCGATCAGACAACTGGACACCAGGGTCTTGCCCACCGCCGCCGTGGCCGGCCAGTGCGGCCTGTGCGTGAGCAGGTAATGGATGGCGACCGCCAGGTAGTGGTTGGGATTGAGCAGGCCGAGCGAAGGCGTGACGATGCCGTGGCGATCGACGTCGGCGTCATTGCCCCAGGCGATGTCGAAGCGGTCCTTCAGTTTCACCAGGCTGGCCATGGCGTAGGGGCTGGAGCAGTCCATGCGGATCTTGCCGTCGT
>CAZONS010000334.1:0-4021 GCA_964581195.1 uncultured Thiobacillus sp.
GACCCAGGTGTTCGCGCACGGCGGGGATCAAGCGCGCGCGGATGTCGTCGCGCACTTGCAGGAAGGACTCCAGCGGCTCGCCGTGCGGGTCATGGAAGGGCAGGTGGATGGACTTCACCGGACGCGGAAACACCGGGCAGGTTTCCTTGGCGTTGTCGCAGACGGTGACGACCAGGTCGATGGACTCGTTCATCACCGCGTCCACGTCCTTGGGGTGCAGGCCGTCGGTGGGCAGGCCGGCTTCCTTGAGCGCCGCGACGGCGCCGTCGGCCACCTTGGGCTGCGGCCGGGTGCCGGCGGAGAGCGCCCGCACCTGGCCGGCGAGATCGTGGTTGAGCAGCACTTCGGCCATCTGGGAACGGCAGGAGTTGCCGGTGCAAAGTACGAGGACGGTGGCGGTCATGGGAGTTCCTTCAGGTAGGGTGCGCCATGCGCACCGATTGGAAAGGGATGGTGCGCGCGGCGCACCCTACTGGGCGGTACACGGTGCGCAGGTTTGCGCTTCGCTGACGGGCAACGGCGGCATGCCGTCCTTCATGTGCAGCAGGATGCGATAGGCCCAGGCCGGCAGGCCGGGGTGGATGCGGTAGTGCATCCACACCCCGTCGCGCCGCGCCAGCACCAGGCCGGCCTCGCGCAGCACGCCGAGGTGGCGGGAAACCTTGGGCTGCGAGGCGTCCAGCAGGCCATGCATCTCGCACACGCAACGTTCCTCGGCGTCCAGCAGCAGGGCCAGGATGCGGCGCCTGATGGGGTCGTTCAGAGCCTCGAAATATATTTGCTGTTCCATATCAATGTCAGGTTCGTATGCGGGTGCAATGCATTGATGCGGATTATATACATACGATATGGCGTATGTATTAAGAATTTGTTGCGGAGCGGGAACGCTTGATTCGAAGGACGCTGGAGCGTCCAAGACTTGCTCCCACGCTGGAGCGTGGGAGCAAGAGCAAAGAACGCTGGAGCATGGGAGTGCGTAGGCTGGGGTTGCCGAAGGGTAGGGGCTTCATCAGAGCGATAGCGAACCCCAGCCTACGGGAGCTTACGGGGGCGTCGGGAAGCGTTGCCGGAGGATGGCGAGCGTGCCTGGATGGTTGAGCGGATCGTCCAGGGCGCTCCGACTGGCGTGGGCGATGGCGCGGTCGAGGACCGCCGCGGGCGCGGCGTCGGGAAGTTCGAGGCTGGCGCCGATCAGGGTGGCGCTGGGCGATGGGGTCGCCTCGTCGGGCAGGGCGGCGAGGACGGCGGCGGTCGCCAGCAGGGGGCGGTGTTCCCGCCGCCAGCCGGCGTCGGAGAAGAACAGTGCCCAGGCCTGGCCTGTCAGTCGCCGCGCCAGCGCCCGGCTGTCGGCGTCGTTGAAGATGGCGGCATGGTCGAGCAGGCCGCGCGCGGCCAGGGCGTAGTCGTCCAGTTCCGCGTCCTCGAACAGCTCCTGGCCCACCCGGCTCTTCAGCAGACGGCCGTCGCGCATCAAGGACTTGGCGATGAAATCGCGCAACCGCGTCGCCGCCGCCTCGAAGCGTGGCACGCCGCGCCCGGCCCGGCTGAACGCCGACAGGGCGAGGCCGTTGAGGCCGGCGTTGAGCTTGTCGTCGAGCGGCACCTCGCGCATCCGTCCGGCCGCCTTCAGGCGGGCGTGGGCGGCGTCGAGCAGGGCGCGCTCGGCGGCGGTGGGCGGACGTTTTTCCAGCGGCAGATGGCCCAGGTCGAAGGGGCTGGCCGCGTCCAGGCCCCAGACCCGGCGCAGCAGGCGAAATTGTGCCGGCGTCAGTCGTTTCCGCAGTTCCTCCGGTCGCCAGAGGTAGGCGCCGCCCTCGCGGCCACGGCGGTCGAGGGCGGAGGCGCTGGCGCGGAAGCCGCCCGAGGGCGCGGCCAGCACATCGAGCAGGAAATCCAGGGTGGCGTGAGCGATGTCGCGGTAGGCCGGCCGCCCGAAAACAGTGGCCGCGTGGGCATAGAGCACGGCCAGTTGGGCGTTGTCGTAGAGCATTTTCTCGAAATGCGGGGTATGCCAGTCCGGGTCCGTGGTGTAGCGGAAGAAGCCGCCGTTGACCGGGTCATGCAGGCCCAGCCGCGCCATGTTGTCCAGGCTGAGTCGGAGGAAATCGCCCAGGCGCGGGTCGGGCGCGCGCGCCTGGAGTTCGAGCAGGGCCAGCAGCAGCGGCGTCTCGGGAAACTTGCTGACGCTGCCGAAGCCCCCCTGCAGGGTGTCGGCCGCGGTCAGGGCGGCGTCGAGCAGGCGGCCCCGCAGCGTGGCCAGGTCGCCGACATCGGCTGCGATGGGATGCGCCGCGACGCCCCGGGCCGGCGCCGCCGCCCGCGCCGCGGCCTCGATGCCGGCGCTGTCGGCCGCCCAGTGCCGCGCCAGCTTGTCGACGACCAGACGGAAGCGGTCGGCGGGCTGGTAGAGCACGGCGTAGAAGGGATAGCCCCCGGGCGTGACGAAGACGTTGAGCGGCCAGCCGGAGACGCCATGCAGTTGGCGGCTGAATGCGATCAGGTCGGCGTCGAGCGCCTGGTTGAGTTCGCGGTCGACCTTCACCGGGATGAAGTCACGGTTGAGCAGGGCGGCGATGGCCGGGTCGCGGAAGCTCTCCCGCTGCATCACATGGCACCAGTGGCAGGCGAAATAGCCGAGGGAGATCAGCAGCGGCTTGTGCTCGCGCCGCGCCCGCGCCAGGGTGTCGGCGTTCCATTCCTGCCAGGCCACCGGGTCGCCGCCGTGCTGGGCGAGATAGGGCGCGGGATGGCCGGCGAGGCGGTTGACCAGGGGCGGCTCGTCGGCGAATGCGGGGGCCAGGCCGAGCAGGAACAGGAGGGTGATTCTGGCGATCATGCTCACTCGTGCGCTTCGATCGCGCGCGTCCGCAGGCGCATCTCGCCGTCGCGGATGCTGATCTCGAAGCGGGACAGGAAGCTCATGCCCAGCAGCACCTCCTCGCTGCCCGGGTTGGCGATGAGGGTGCCGGCGACATCGCGCGTCTCCAGGCCGCCCAGGGAGACGCTGTCGAGGCGGGTGGCATGGGCGATGGTGACGCCCATCGCGGTCTGCGCCTGGAAGGCGCGACCGGCGCGCAGGCCGAGCCGGCGGGCGAGATCGGCGGGGATGGCAACCTGGGTGGCGCCGGTGTCGACCAGGAAATCCACAGGCTGGCCGTTGATCCTGCCGGGTGCGCGGTAATGGCCGTCGCGCCCGCGCTTGAGCACGATGTCGGCGCGCGGTCCGGTCACCAGGGCGAGGTCGGCGTTGGGGTTGTGCCGGCGCTCCAGGGCGCCGCCCATCACCCACCAGATCAGGCCGGCGAGCAGCAGCCAGCCGGCGACGATCATCAGGAGCCCGGCGCGGCGCATCAATGTAGCGCCGGCATCCTTGCCGGCGTCTTTGACCAAGCCGGCGGGAAGCCGGCGCTACATATTGCGATCAATGTTTGCCCGTGCTGCCGAAGCCACCCTCGCCGCGATGGCTGGCGTCGAAGTCATCGACCAGGTTGAACCGCGCCTGCACCACCGGGACGATGACCATCTGGGCGATGCGTTCGAACGGCTGGATGGTGAAGGCCTCCTTGCCGCGATTCCACAGCGAGACCATCAACTGGCCCTGGTAGTCGGAGTCGATCAGCCCGACCAGGTTGCCGAGCACGACACCATGCTTATGCCCCAGGCCCGAGCGCGGCAGGAGCATGGCGGCATAACCGGGGTCGGCGAGATGGATGGCGAGGCCGGTGGGAATCAACTGGGTCTCGCCGGGGTTGAGGCTGATCGCCGTATCCAGGCAGGCGCGCAGGTCGAGGCCGGCGCTGCCGGGGGTGGCGTAGTGGGGAAGTTGCTCGCGGACGCGCTCGTCCAGAATCTTGATGTCGACTTGCATGGGGCTCCTTAATCAAACCGTCGCATGGGTGTAGGTCGGGTCAGGCGCGGGTCTTTGCGGCGTAACCCGACAAGGGGTGGCGTCGGGTTACGCCGCGCTAACCCGACCTACTCGCAATGGGCGTTGTAAAGCTCCGCGATGTGCGCCACCAGC
>CAZONS010000335.1:0-4008 GCA_964581195.1 uncultured Thiobacillus sp.
GTGCTTGCCGCCGGCACGCACGCAGCGTTGGCTGGAGGCGGCGCGGACATAGGGGCGGGATTCCCGGCCCAGGAAGACGTCCTTGAATTGCACCATGCCGGCGTTGGTGAACAGCAGGGTCGGGTCATTGCCCGGAATGAGTTGGCTGGAAGCGACCGGGGTGTGGCCTTTCGACGCGAAAAAATCGAGAAACTGGCTGCGTATTTCACTGCTCTTCATGGCATGTGCTTGTTAATTAAGGAGTTGCCGGATTGTAGCGACGAATACCCGCATAGTGGAGGGCGCAACCCCGCATTTTTCGGGCCTGGCGAGCGCCTCGACCGCTCTCCGGCGCGGGTTCGGCACGATAGCCGACGCGTGGCTTACACGGGCAGCGCGTCGATGGGATGGGTGAAGCGAACGGTGTAGTGATCAGGGGAGAGTTGCGTCAGGATCTCGACGCGACGCCCCAGGCGCGCAAGGAATTGCTGGCGGGTGTGGAGGTGCAGATTGATGGGAATGCCGGTGCGGCCATCTTCCAGGCGGAGGAGAGGACGACGCCCGGCACTTTCGATCAGCCAGGCATGCATGGTCGGTCTCCAGTGTCGCGATGAATGGCTTTCAGCATATCCCGCGCCACACCAGCCCAAGGCATATCAATGACTTGGCGTGATCAATTCCGACGGTGTGTGCGCTGAGGCGACAGGTTCGGCGAGATTACGGCACGTTTCAGACGCGGCGGAATACCAGGTCCCACACGCCATGGCCAAGGCGCAGGCCGCGCTGCTCGAACTTGGTCAGTGGACGGTAGTCGGGGCGGGGGGCGTAGTCCAGGACCGTGTTGGCGAGGGCTGGCTCGGCGGAGAGCACCTCCAGCATCTGCGCGGCATAGTGTTCCCAGTCCGTCGCCAGGTGCAGATAGCCGCCATGCCTGAGCTTGTGGACGAGCATTGCGACGAATTCCGGCTGGATCAGGCGTCTTTTATGGTGACGTTTCTTGTGCCAGGGATCCGGGAAGAAGATGTGGATGCCGTCGAGCGAGGCGTCCGCGAACATGTGATTGAAGACCTCGACCGCGTCATGCTGAATGATGCGCAGATTGTCGAGGTTCAATTCCTCGATGCGCTTGAGCAGGGCGCCGACGCCGGGTTGGTGAACCTCGATGCCGAGATAGTCGTTTTCACGATGGCTATCCGCGATGGTGGCCGTGGCATGCCCCATGCCGAAGCCGATTTCCACGATCTTGGGGGCGCTTCGGCCAAAGGCCACATCCAGATCGATTCGGCTCGCTTGATAGGGCAACAGGAAGCGTGGTCCCAGTTCGGCGAGGGCGCGCGCCTGGCCACTGCCCATGCGCCCGGCGCGCAGGACGAAGGAGCGGATGCTCCGCGGATGCGAGGATTCCGACATCGCCGATCAGCTGCCTATGATGCCTGCGGTGGGCGAGGAGGGACTGGCCTGATAGACCTTCTTCGGCATTCGTCCGGCCAGATAGGCTTCGCGCCCGGCTTCCACGGCCTTCCTCATCGCCGAGGCCATCAGTACCGGGTTGCTGGCTCCGGCGATGGCGGTGTTCATCAGCACGGCATCGCAGCCCAGCTCCATGGCGATGGCAGCGTCCGAGGCGGTTCCGACGCCGGCATCAACGATGACCGGTACCTTGAGTCGATCGATGATGATCTGCAGGTTCCAGGGGTTGAGGATGCCCATGCCCGAGCCGATCAGGGAAGCCAGCGGCATCACCGCGACGCAGCCGATATCTTCGAGTTGCCTGGCGATGATCGGGTCGTCGCTGGTGTAGACCATGACCTTGAAGCCATCCTTTACCAGGACATCGGCGGCCTTGAGTGTCTCGACCACATTCGGGTAGAGGCTTTGCGGATCGCCCAGAACCTCGAGTTTCACCAGGTCGTGGCCATCCAGCAGTTCGCGGGCCAGGCGCAATGTGCGGATCGCGTCATCCGCCGTATAGCAGCCGGCTGTGTTGGGTAGATAGGTGAACTGGCTGGGCGGCAGGGCATCGAGCAGGCTGGGCTGGTTGGGATCCTGGCCGATGTTGGTACGGCGGATGGCAACGGTGACGATCTCCGCGCCCGAGGCGTCGATGGCCGCGCGGGTTTGCGCGAAATCCTGGTATTTACCGGTCCCGACCAGCAGGCGGGAGGCGTAGCCGCGGCCGGCGATAACGAGCGTATCCATATATGTATGAGCGTGTGCGTGGTGACGGGTGAGGGGGAGCGAAGGGCGGCGGCGCTCAGCCGCCACCGACGGCGACCACGATTTCCAAATGGTCGCCATCCGCGATGGAAGTGGCCGAATGTTGGCTCTTCGGCACGATCTCGCCATTTTTCTCCACGGCGATGCGTTTACCCACCAACCCGAGCTGCTCCAGCAGCGCGGAAAGTTGCATGACGGCGGGAAACTGCCGTGGCTGGCCATTGATATGCAGTGTGATCACTTTGAGAAGCCAGCCAAATCAAGTAAATTGCGGGCCGCAAGTTTACCTCGCGGGTGTAGTTCAATGGTAGAACGGCAGCTTCCCAAGCTGCATACGTGGGTTCGATTCCCATCACCCGCTCCACTCATTCCCCCCATTTCTCTGGTTCCCATGCCTTCCATCGAAGACGCCCTTGAAGTCATCAAGCGCGGCTGCGACGAGCTTCTGGTCGAAGCCGAACTGATCGAGAAACTGAAGACTGGCCGCCCACTCCGGGTCAAGGCCGGCTTTGATCCCACCGCGCCCGATCTGCATCTGGGCCACACCGTTCTGCTGAACAAACTCCGCCAGCTTCAGGATCTGGGCCATCAGGCCGTGTTCCTGATCGGGGACTTCACCGGCATGATCGGCGACCCCACCGGCAAGAACGCCACTCGGCCACCGCTTACGCCGGATCAGATTGAACTCAACGCACGGACCTACCAGGCTCAGGTATTCAAGATCCTCGACCCGGAAAGGACCGAGGTGGAGTTCAATTCCCGCTGGATGGGCGCCATGAGCGCGGCCGACATGATCAAGCTGGCGGCCAAGCACACCGTGGCGCGCATGCTTGAGCGGGACGACTTCTCCAAGCGCTATGGCTCCGGTCAGCCCATCGCCATTCATGAGTTTCTCTACCCCTTGATCCAGGGTTACGACTCCGTCGCGCTCAAGGCCGATCTGGAGCTCGGAGGCACGGATCAGAAGTTCAACCTGCTGATGGGGCGGGAACTGCAGCGTCACTATGGTTCTCCTTCCCAGTGCATCCTGACCATGCCTTTGCTGGAGGGTCTGGACGGTGTCAACAAGATGTCGAAGTCGCTGGGCAACTACATAGGCATCAACGAATCACCCAGTGAGCAGTTCGGCAAGTTGATGTCGGTATCGGATACCTTGATGTGGCGCTACATCGAACTGCTGTCGTTCGAATCCCTGGCAACGATCCGTCAGTGGAAGCGGGAGGTGGATGCGGGGCGCAATCCGCGGGACATCAAGGTGATGTTCGCGCAGGAAATCATCACTCGTTTCCATGACCGGCAGGCAGCCGAGCTGGCGCTGTCTGACTTCGAGGCCCGCTTCAGGGGGGGCGCGGTACCGGATGATCTGGCGGAAGTGGTGCTGGAAGCCCCGGAAGATGGCCTGCCCCTGACACAGGCGCTCAAGCTGGCTGGGCTGGTGCCCAGTACGTCAGAGGCGATGCGCAGTATCACGGGCGGAGGCGTGAAGCTCGATGGCGAGAAGGTGACGGACAAGGGGTTGCTGCTCAATAAAGGTGCATCGGTCGTCGCCCAGATCGGAAAACGGCGCTATGCGCGGATCGTCGTGCGGTGATAACAGCCTGAAATCAATAGGCATATTGGGTGCCTTGTAAGATTGTTGAAATAAAGTGTTGACCAGCGAAATTCGATCCCTATAATGCCGGCCTCTCGCTGCTGAAACGAAGCGGCGGGGACGGAAGGCAGGATAGTTCGTCGATGTGTTTTAAGCGGTTCGAAAGAAACTTCTTAAAAAAACAAGTTGACGAGATGTAGGAAGTCTGTAGAATGCCGGCC
>CAZONS010000336.1:0-3977 GCA_964581195.1 uncultured Thiobacillus sp.
GCCCTTGTGCAAGACCTGCGCGAGCGGGACGCCCGGGACGCCAGTCGTTCCGCCGCCCCCTTGCAGCAATGCACCGGGGCGCATCTGCTGGATACCACCGATCTCTCCATACAGGAAGCGGTGGACCGAATTCTGGCCTGGTACTCCCCGGACTGATTTTTACGATGCACCGGCTTTGGGCCGGGGCTTTTTCTCACTAACCAGCCCGTGGCGACACGGTTTTTTCTAGGCTTCCTTCATACATGTCCACTGCAACTTCTACCGCTGTTTCTTCCAATTCCATGGAATCCTTTGCCGCCCTGTTCGAAGAGAGCATTTCCAAGCAGGAAATGCGTCAGGGCGAAGTCATCACCGCCGAAGTGGTGGGGATTGACGACAACTTCGTCACCGTCAACGCCGGCCTCAAGTCCGAGAGCCTGATTCCCGCCGAGGAATTCAAGACCGACCGCGGTGACATGGAAGTCCAGGTGGGCGATTTCGTCCAGGTCGCCATCGAATCCATCGAAGACGGCTTCGGCTCCACCAAGCTGTCGCGCGATCGCGCCCGCCGTCTGGCCGCCTGGCTGGACCTGGAAGCGGCGATGGAAGAGGGCCGGATCGTCAAGGGTCTGATCAATGGCAAGGTCAAGGGTGGCCTCACCGTCATGTGCAACGGCATCCGCGCCTTCCTGCCCGGCTCCCTGGTCGATGTGCGTCCGATCAAGGACACCACGCCCTACGAGAACAAGGAATCCGACTTCAAGGTCATCAAGCTCGACCGCAAGCGCAACAACGTCGTGGTGTCGCGCAAGGCCGTGCTGGAAGCCAGCATGGGCGCCGAGCGCGAGTCCCTCCTGGCCAACCTGAAGGAAGGCGCGACGGTCAAGGGCATCGTCAAGAACATCACCGAGTACGGCGCCTTCGTCGACCTGGGTGGCATCGATGGCCTGCTGCACATCACCGACCTGGCCTGGCGCCGGGTCAAGCATCCGTCCGAAGTGGTCAACGTCGGTGACGAAGTCACCGCCGTGGTGCTCAAATTCGACCAGGACAAGAACCGCGTCTCCCTGGGCCTGAAGCAGCTGGGCGAAGATCCGTGGGTCGGCCTCTCCCGCCGCTACCCCACCGGCACCCGCATGTTCGGCAAGGTGGCCAACCTCACCGACTACGGCTGCTTCGTGGAAATCGAGCCGGGCATCGAAGGCCTGGTGCACGTCTCCGAGATGGACTGGACCAACAAGAACGTCAACCCCTCCAAGGTCGTTGCCCTGGGCGACGAAGTGGAAGTCATGGTCCTGGAAATCGACGAAGACCGTCGTCGCATCTCGCTGGGCATGAAGCAGTGCAAGGCCAACCCCTGGGACGATTTCGCCGCCACCTTCAAGAAGGGCGACAAGGTCAGCGGCCAGATCAAGTCGATCACCGACTTCGGCATCTTCATCGGCCTGCCCGGCGGCATCGACGGTCTGGTGCACCTGTCCGACCTGTCCTGGAACATGTCCGGCGAAGAAGCCCTGCGCAACTATCGCAAGGGCGAGGAAGTGGAAGCTTCCGTCCTGGCCATCGATGTCGAGAAGGAACGCATCTCCCTGGGCATCAAGCAGATGGAGAACGACCCCTTCAATGCCTACGTGGCCACCCATGACAAGGGCAGCATCGTTACCGGCACGGTGAAGAGCATGGATGCCAAGGGCGCCGTGATCCAGCTGGATGGCGAGGTGGAGGGTTACCTGCGCGCTTCCGAAGTGGCCCGCGACCGCGTCGAGGACATCCGCACCCACCTGAAGGACGATGAGACCGTGGAGGCCGTGATCATCAACATCGATCGCAAGAACCGCCAGATCAATCTGTCGATCAAGGCCAAGGATGCCGCCGAGCAGTCCGAAGCCCTGCGCAAGCTGGCTTCCGAGCATTCCACCGGCACCACCAACCTGGGCGCGCTGCTCAAGGCCAAGCTGGATAACAAGGAATGACAGAAATAGGCGCAATGACCAAGTCGGAGCTCATCGCCCGGCTGGCGGAGCGCCATCCCCATCTGGTGGCGGCGGATGCCGAGCTGGCCGTCAAAACCATCATCGATGCCATGGTCAACAGCCTGGTGGACGGTGAGCGGATCGAGATCCGCGGTTTTGGCAGTTTCAGTCTCAATTTCCGCCCGCCCCGGTTGGGGCGCAACCCCAAGACCGGTGACAAGGTCCAGGTCGCGGGCAAGTACGTGCCGCACTTCAAGGCTGGCAAGGAATTGCGCGACCGGGTGGACTTCAAGGATTAGTTTTCGGCCATTCCGAATCAAGGCGCCGCTGCACGCGGCGCTTTTTTTTGGCCCCAGCCGCTACAATCTCCGCATTACCCGCCTACCGTAGAGGCCATGCGCTACCTGGCACTGTTTCTCAAGATCGTTTTGTTCGTGTTCCTGCTCGGGTTCGCCGTCAAGAACAGCGAAGTGGTCACGCTGCATTATTTCCTCGGCTACGAATGGCAGTCGCCACTGGCCCTGGTGATTCTCGTCTCCTTCGCGGCAGGACTGATGATCGGTCTGCTGGCCTGTACCTGGCGCCTGCTGCGCAATCATCGCGAGTTGCGACAGCTGCGTCGTCTCACCACCTCCCATTCCCTGTCCAAGCCGGAGTAGTCGTTGGAACTCGAAGCCTGGCATCTCCTGGTCATTCCCCTTTTCTTCGCCTTTGGCTGGATCGCCGCGCGGGTGGATATCCGCCATGTCATGCAGGAATCGCGCGCCGTGCCGCGTTCCTATTTCAAGGGCCTCAACTATCTGCTGAACGAGCAGCCGGATCAGGCCATCGAGGCCTTTCTGGAAGTGACTCGGCTCGATCCGGACACCCTGGAGCTGCACTATGCCCTTGGCGCCCTGTTTCGTCGGCGTGGCGAGCTGGACCGCGCCATCCGCATCCACCAGAGCCTGGTCGATCGCGCCGACCTGCCACAGGATCAGCGCATGAAAGCCCTTTATGAGTTGGGCGAAGATTTCCTGAAAGCCGGCCTGCTGGACCGCGCCGAGGAAGTCTTCCGGCGTCTGGAAACCGGCATCCACGCCCGCGAGGCCTTGCGCCGCCTGCTCGAAATCCAGGTGTTGACCAAGGACTGGCAGCAGGCCATCACCACGGCGCGACGGCTGGAAAAACTCGGCTGCCTGTCGCAGAACGCGAATACCGCCCACTACTACTGTGAGCTCGCCGCCACCGCAATGCTGCGTGGGGACAGCGACGAAGCGCGGTCGCAACTGGAACTGGCGTTCCGGGAAAATCGCCGATCGGCGCGCGCCTGCCTGTTGCAGGGCGATCTCGAAGCTCAGGCCGGCCAGGACGAGTCCGCCATCGCGGCCTGGCGGCGGATCGAGTCGATCAATCCCGCGTTCCTGCCGATCGCCGCCGAGCGCCTGGTGCAGGCCTATGGCCGGCTAGGCCGCCACGAGCAGGCGGTACGCCTGTTGCAGGGCTATCTCGATCAGCGCGCCAGCCCGGACCTGCTGCACCTGCTGTTCCAGACCGTCGCCCAACACCAGGGTTGGGTCGCCGCGCGGGATCTGGCGGGGGCGGAATTGAAACGCAACCCCAGTCTGCGTGCCCTCGACGACTATCTGCAAGCCAGCAATGCCCTGCAGACCACGTCCGATGGCGAGCGGGTGGAAAGTCGTCTGGCCCAGGATTTGGTGCACCGCCAGGTCAGCCAGATCGCGTATTACCGTTGTGGCGAGTGCGGCTTCAGGGCGCGTCAGTTCTTCTGGCAGTGCCCGGCCTGCGCGCGCTGGGAAAGTATTTCTCCGGAAAGGTTGGAACATGAGTGACCCCAGAATCATCGTCGCGCTCGACTACCCCGACGCCGAGCAGGCGCGCGCTTTCGTCGATCGGGTGCGACCCGAGGCTTGCCGCCTGAAGGTCGGCAAGGAACTGTTTGTCGCGGCGGGACCGGCGTTTGTCGAAGAACTGGCCGCGCGCGGCTTCGCGGTCTTTCTCGATCTCAAGTTCCATGACATCCCC
>CAZONS010000337.1:0-3953 GCA_964581195.1 uncultured Thiobacillus sp.
GGCAGCGACTACGAGCGCACCCACGTTGTATTCGGATGGGGCGAGACCTGGCGGCAGCAGGCCCGCGTCATCAGCGCCACGCCGCGCGGCTTGCATCAGGTGGAAATTCTCGCTGTCAACGAAGACCCGAGCGTGCATACCGCAGACGTTGGCGTGACCGCGCCGGCAGTCAGCAGCAGCCAGTTGCCCAACCTGTTCACCGCGCCCGTGGTGCTGGGCCTGACCGTGCGAAGCCAGCCCGGCGAAGTGTCGATCATGCTGCTGTCATGGCAGGCCGCGCAGGGGGCAGACCACTACCTGATCGAGCAGAGCGCAGGCGATGGCACCTGGACGCGCTGCGGCGAAACGGCGGCAGCCAACTACACCGTCAAGGCCATCTACGGCAACGCCACCCTGCTGCGCGTGGCTGCCGTTGGCCTGACCCGTGGCCCGTGGGTAACGGTGAGCTACGCCGACGGCGCCGACTACATGTGGAGCGCCAACGACAGCGACCTGATGTGGAACGCAGACGACACGACAGCGATGTGGAAATACTAAGGACGAGAAAACATGCCAGCACTACCTTCAGCCTCCAGCTTTACCGGCAGCGGCGTTACCGAAGCCGATTTCAAAACGCAGCTGACCAACCTGATCAGCTACCTCACCGGCCTGCTCGACACGCCCGGCACGACCATCAGCGCCCTGCAAAAACTCGGCGCGCTGGGCAACGCCGTGCTGAGCAAGAGCGCTGCATACACCGTGGTGGAGGCGGATCGCGGAAAACTGATCGACTGCACCACCGACACCTGGACGCTTTCGCTTACCGCCGCCGCCACCCTGGGCAGCTTCGCCTTCGCCGTGCGCAACTCCGGCGCCGGCGTCATCACCATCGACCCGGACTTGAGCGAGACGATCGACGGCGCCACCACGATCACGCTGGCGGCGGGCGAAAGCTGCGTGGTGGTGTGCGATGGTTCGGCGTTCAAGACCATCGGCAAATCGACCGGGTACACCGCCGGCAACAACATCACCATCGCGGGGAATGTGATCTCCGCCGGCGGTTTCAGACAGGTAGGCGCACCAGTCAGCGTCACCGCCGTCGCCAGCATCGACTTCGATTTGCAGGAGGACTTGTACTGCTCGTGGATTTTTGCGGTGGACGGGATTGTTCCCGCAACGGACGACGCCACACTGTTGATGCGACCAGGCTACTCCGCCGGAACAGCTTTCGAGACGGGGAACTGCCAGGTCTATTCGCTGATTAATAGCCTAGTGGAAATCGACACGTCGAGCGCGATTACCAAGCCCCCTGATTGGTCTGTCATCGCCGCTGGAGGTTATGGCATTGGCACAGCCGCAGGCGAGCGCGGCCACGCAATCATTTCAATCGGCGGGATTGGCTCTGGCCTGTCCGCCGGCTTTGTCTACAGGTCTGATTGTTCGTTTGTCGACACCGGAAACGCCCCCAAGGGGGACATCCTTGTTGGGCGGTACACCGGGACCAACGAACGGCTGTTCGATACGGCACGCTTTCTTTTTAGCTCAGGAAGCTTCGAGGCTGCCGGCACGATCACCATGTATGCGCTACCGCGTTAATAAGGGGCAGATGATGAAACGACTGAAGGTTGTGGGCGGCGTGGCGGAAGAGGTCGATGTTCCGCCCGAAGAAGAGGCCGCCATCCTGGCCGAGGAGCAGGCCTGGCAGGCCGGTGCGCTCGACCGTGCCAAGCTCGCCAAGCGCAACCAGATCAACGCCGCCCGCGATGCCGAAGAAGCCGCCGGGTTCGACTACCTGGGCAAACGCTTCGACTCGAACGCCCAGGCCATCAAGCGGCTGTACGGTGCGGCCATGGCCGCACAGGCCGCGATGGCTGGCGGGGTGCACCCCGGCGACGTGATGGTGACATGGACAACCGCCGACGGCTCGACCATCGACCTGACCTATCAGCAAGCCGCCGGCGTGCCGGTGGTGATGGCACAGGTCGCCACTGCCATGCACGTCAAGGCGAAGACACTGAAGGAACAGATCGAGGCCGCCGAGACGGTGGAGGATGTGGAGGAAGTGCAATGGTAAAAGCCCTCGCCCTGGTCGGCATATTCCTGCTGTGCCTGCTGACTGCGCTGCTCGGACTGCTGTCCCTGCCGGTGTATGCCTATTTCGATCGCGCCCAGGCCATGCGCGTGGCAGTGGCGTTCGACCAGCTTGCCAACACCGTCCTGCGCGGCCACCCAGACGAGATGCTCTCGGCCAAGGCTTACCGCATGCGCCACCGCCGCCAGTGGCCGGTGCGCCTGATCGACTGGCTGTTTTTCAGGATCACCGGCCAGGTCGACCACTGCAAGGACGCATTCGATAAAGAACAGAACCGGCGCCAGCTTCCCGAGAGCTACGGGCGCGATACGCCATAAGGGGGTGGCGCATGTTGGCACAAAAAGAAATTGACCTTCTCGCTGGCGCGATCATCGAGAAGATGAAGGAAGAGCATCACGCCTTGTGGCTCGACCCAGAAACACACGCGGCCCAGCACGAATTCCTGAAGCTCATGATGGAAGAGCGCGCCGAGCGGATCGCCAGGCGCAAGCGCATCGAGGAGAAGATCGCCGGGTCGGTGATCCTGTCCGCGCTGGCCTTTCTTGTGACCCTGCTGGGCGTCGGTTTTCTTGAATGGCTGCGCGGTATCGAGCGCGGGCAGTCGGACGGGAAGAACTGAGATGCAGCTGCTCGACGACTGGAACTGGATCGTGCGCCATGCCTGGAGCTTCCGCCTGAACATTCTGGCCGGCGCGCTGGCCGCTGCCGAGATCATCCTGCCGCTTTTCGTGGATAGCCTGCCGCGCAGCGTATTCGCCGGCCTGACGCTGGCAACTGTGATATGCAGCAACATCGCCCGCGTGGTCGCGCAGCGCCATGAACATGAATAAGCCGCCGCGTTCTGCCATCGCCGCGCTGGCGCTATCGGCCAGTCTGCTGGTGTCCATCGCCGTGCACGAAGGCTACAAGGGCGAGGCGTACACGCCGGTAAAGGGAGACGTGCAGACCATCGGCTTCGGCACAACGGCCGGGGTCAAGGCCGGCGACAAGACTGATCCGGTTCGTGCGCTCGTCAGGCTGCATCAGGACGCCGACCGCTTCGCTCGTGCCGTCAAACGCTGTGCGCCTGTGCCGATGTACCAGCACGAGTTCGATGCCTTCGTGAGCCTGACCTACAACATCGGCGAGGGCGCATTCTGTGGCTCGACGGCGGCGCGCAAGCTCAGGGCAGGCGACTACGCCGGGGCGTGCGCGGAGATTCTGCGCTGGAACAAGTTTCAGGGCCGCGTGCTGCCGGGCCTGGTCAAGCGGCGCGAGGCCGAGTTCAAGCAGTGTATGGGAGCGCCACCAGCATGAAGCTTCCCAGCCTGAACCAGTTTATCGCTGCCGGTGCGGTCATCGTGGCCGCGCTCGCGCTGTGGACGTTCTGGCCGCGCGAGAAGCCAGAGGTGAACGTGGCCGCGCCCCTGCCGCCGGCCAAGGAAGTGCGCACCGTCGAGAAGATCATCGAGCGCCCGAAGCTGGTTTACGTCTACCCGGACAAGGTGAAGGGCAGCCTTGGCCTACCCGATCAGGTAAAGGACGACGCCAGCCAGAAGGTCACCGCCACCGGCAAGCTCAAGGCCGAAGAGCGCGACTACACCCTGAGCGCGGTGCTGGACACGGAAACCGGCGACAGCCAGGTCTACGCCCGGCCTGACCCGCTGCCGTGGATTGGTCCGGGGCGACAGGGCGCAGTCGGGATCGCCTACGGCATGAAGAACGGTGAGCAGATGGGCAGGCTCTACGCCCGTCACGATCTGCTGCAGGTGAAGGCGCTGCACGCCGGCGCCGGGGCCACGCTAGACCAGGACGGTGAGTGGTTCGCTGGCTGGTACGTGGAGTACAGGTTTTAGGTTTTTGCGGAGCAGAATAGGATTTGCGGAGCGGCCTTATTTGCACA
>CAZONS010000338.1:0-3947 GCA_964581195.1 uncultured Thiobacillus sp.
GCGGCCAGCCTGTTCTGCCTGATGCTGATGCCGCAGCGCTTCTTCCAGAACATGGGGCTGGCCGGCGGCATTTCCGTCGGTTCGGCGATGCTGACTTCGGTGATCCTGCTGCCGGCCCTGCTCGCCCTGCTGGGATCGCGGGTCAACCGACTGGCGCTGCCGGTGCTGGCCCGCCGCAACGCGCGCGAGGAAGGCAGCGGCGGCTGGTACCGCTTCAGCCAGTTCGTGATGCGCCACGCCGTGCTGGTGCTGCTGGGCACCTTCCTGCTGCTCGGCGCGATGGGCCTGCCGGTGTTGCACATCGAGGTCGGCCCCTCCGACAGCAAATCCTTGCCGACCAGCGCCGAAAGCCGCCGTGTGCAGGAGACCCTGGATCGCGACTTCCGCCACGCCGAGCTCAGCCCCCTGATCCTGACCGTGCGCGCCACCGGCCCGGCCCAGGCCAGCGCCGGCCTCGCCGGCGTGCATGACCTGACCCGGCGGATCCAGGCGCTGCCCGGCGTCACCCGCGTCGCGAGCCTGACCAGCCTGACCGAACCGAACAATCAGGCGGGCGCCCTCAGTCTGGCCGACTACCAGCTCATGTACGAATTTCCGGAGCAGTTTCCGGTCGCTCAGCTGGGCTTGCGGGAGTATGCCAAGGACCGCGACAGCCTGATTTTCGTCTATTACCAACAGACGCCGACTTCCCCGGAGGCGCGCGCCCTGGTCCGCCAGGTGCGCGCCCTGCCCTTGTCGCCGGGTCTCGAGGAGGTGCAGGTGGGGGGCTTCCCCGCCTTCCACCTGGACTACGTGCAATCGCTGCGCGACTGGGTGCCCTGGGTCATCCTCGCCATCGTCTGCGTGATCTTCGTGCTGCTGTTCCTGATGCTGGGCAGCGTCCTGGTGCCGCTCAAGGCGGTGCTGACCAACCTGTTCTCGCTCTCCGCCACCTTCGGCATCCTCGTCTGGATCTTCCAGGACGGGCATCTCGCCGAACTGCTGAACTTCACCCCGCAGGGCAGCATGGACGGCACCATCCTGGTCCTGATATTCGCCAGCGCCTTCGGCCTGTCCATCGACTACGAAGTGTTCCTGCTCTCGCGGGTCAAGGAAATGTGCGTCGCCACCGGGGACAACATGCGCGCGGTGGCCACCGGCATCCAGAAGAGCGGCCCCATCATCACCAGCGCCGCCTTGCTCATCGGCATCGTCCTCGGTACCTTCGCCATGGGCGAGGTGGTGTTCATGAAGGCCATGGGCCTGGGCCTGCTGCTCTCGGTCATCGTCGACGCCACCCTGGTGCGCATGCTGCTGGTGCCCGCCTCCCTGCGCCTGCTCGGCCGCCTCAACTGGTGGGCGCCGAAACCGCTGATGCTGATCTACGAACGTTTCCAACTCAGCGAAACCGCCCCACGCTCGCACAAGGACCCGCCATGATTTCACGCCGCCACAGTCTCAGTCTTCTTGCCCTGCTCCTGCCCCTGACGGCCTCGGCGGACCTCACCCTCAACGGCCGCAGCACGGTCATGTCGATGAACATGCCCGCCACCAGCCAGGAGCGGATCTACCTGAAGAAATCCTGGCTGCGCCGCGACCAGCTCGACCGCGGCAAGGCCTACACCTACATCTACGACCTGCGCGGCCGCGACATCAGCGCGCTGGATCACTCGCTGCGGCAGCTCAAGGTGTATCAAATGAACGCGCTGGACAACTCGACCGAAGCCAGGCTCTCGCACAAGGATCTCAAGCTCACCCTCGACCCCACCGGGCTGAAGCATCCGCTGGGATCCTGGAATTGCGCGGAAAACACCCTCAGCGCCAGCATGCCCGCCGAACTGGGGCCGGAAAAGATCAACCTGCGCCTCGACGGCAAGGTCTGGCTGGCGCACGGTTCGCGCGAACAGAAGGACCTGCAGGCCTTCTTCAAGGCGATGGACGCGCCGGACTTCCTGGTCGGCATCCCCGCCTTCTCGAATACCTCGCCGGCGCATACCCGCGCCCTCGGCGAAGTCCTGCGCCGCCTGTTCAACCAGGGCATGGTCTGCGCCATCGATGTCGAAATGAAATACGAGGGGGGCGGGCGCATGGCCGAACTGGCCCGCCGCATGGGCTCGCGCCTCAACCTGGTCTACGAAAGCGCCTCGACCGACCCGGTTCCGGACGAGTTCTTCGCGGTGCCGCCTGGCTATCGCCAGGTCAGCCCATAAAGCGCCGGCGCGGCGCCGGAATCACGCCGACGCCCAGTGGATGACCCCCAGATAATGCGTCACCAGCACCGCGATGCCGAACACGATGCGATACCAGGCGAAAGGCGTGAAGCTGTGGCTGGAGACGTAGCGGATGAAGACCCGAACCGCCAGCATGGCGGCGAAGAATGAGGCGACGAAGCCGACCGCGAAGACGGACACGTCATCCACGCGCAGCAAGGCCCAGTTCTTGTAAACGTCATAGACCGTCGCCGCCAGCATGGTGGGAATGGCGAGAAAGAACGAAAATTCGGCGGCCGCCTTGCGGCTGAGCCCGAAATAAAGCCCGCCCATGATGGTCGCCCCCGAGCGCGACACGCCCGGAAACATCGCCAGCGCCTGGGCGAATCCCACTTTCAGGGATACCTGCCAGGACATCGCGTCGACCTCCTCGACACGCGGCCGATAAGCGCGCTTCTCCAGATAGAGGATCACCAGGCCGCCGACGACCAGGGCGCCCGCCACCGTGACGGGATTGAACAGATAGGCCTTGATGGTGCTGTGAAACATCACCCCCAGCACCGCCGCCGGCAGAAACGCGACCAGGATGTGGCCCGTGAAGCGGCGCGCCGCCGGATCGCTGTTCAACCCGACCACGACATGACCCAGGCGCGCCCGGTACTCCCAGCAGATGGCGAGTATGGCGGCCAGCTGGATCACGATCTTGAACACCTTGCTCTGCTCATCGGTATACCCCAGCAAACTGCCGGCGATGATCAGATGTCCCGTGCTGGATATCGGCAGAAACTCGGTCAGACCTTCGATGATGCCGAGGATCAAGGCAATGACATGAATGGGTAGGTCCACGGACAGCCCTTTACTGTTTTTCTTGGATGGGGGCGGATTCTAGCAGCCGATTGTTAAACCACTTGGCCGGCCGGGCTTTCGCGGACTATCCTAGCCGCCAGTCATCCCTATGAGACACCACAATGGCGCGCCGCAGCTTCATTTTTTGCGACATCTGCAACCCGTTGGCCCTGCGCTCCATCGAAATGCGACGCACCAACGGCCGCGATCAGCGCGAAGGCAGGCGCCTCTCCGACGGCCGCGCCTGGTATGACGGCAACGACCATGACGCGAAACTCAACGGTTGGGTGATCGCCGATGACGGCCAGCACATCTGTCCGGCCTGTTTCGATCGCATGCGCTCCATGCGCAGCGTGCTGGAAGAAAGACTGTTCATCGGCATCGGCATGACCGAGGTACTGCGCGACGAGATCGATTGAGCGCGGCATCAACCCGGGCTCGCTCGATGCCGGCTCATGCCCTTGATCATTCCCGCGCCGCCTCCACGGAAAGCCCCAGCTTCTTCATCTTCTCCCACAGATTCTTGCGGCTGATGCCGAGGGCGCCGGCGGTGTGACCCAGGTGGCCGCCGCATTCGTCGAGGATGCGGGCGATGTAGCGGCGTTCGCTCTGGGCAACGAAATCCGCCAGGCTGGACGGGCTGGTGTCGGCTTGCGGATCGTCCTCGCCGAACAGGGCGGCCACCCCCAGCACCTGGCCGGCGCCGAGGATGGCGGCGCGTTCCACCGCATGCTTGAGTTCCCGCGCGTTGCCGGGCCAGTCGTGGGTGAGCAGCGCCTGATCCGCCTCTTCCGAGAAGCGTTTGCCGGGGGCGGCTTCGGCGAGGAAGCGCCGCGCCAGCCAGAGGATGTCCTCGCGCCGCTGTCGCAGCGGCGGGATGTGGATCTGGATGACGTTGAGGCGGTAATACAG
>CAZONS010000339.1:0-1752 GCA_964581195.1 uncultured Thiobacillus sp.
GAGTACTGGCAAAATGTTCTACTTGATTTACCTTGGGTTCTCTGGTATGAGTTAACCTGGAAACCCTGGCGCCGGTGGCGCGCAAATTGCGTTCTCAGGAGGGCATGGATCGCTACCTGGACATCAGCCTGGACTTCATGGAGCGCACCACCGGCTCCATCCACGGTCACCACACCACCTTCCCCAGCCCCGGCCTGCCCGAATTCTTCGCCCAGGCCCCCTTCCTGCTCGGCCAGCTCAGCCTCTCCGGCCTGAAGAACTGGGTCGACTACGGCATTGCCAACTACCGGACGCACCCGGAACGGCAGAAGGATTACTTCAGCCTGCAATCCGCCGACAGCCGCGCGGTGCTGCAGCGCGAACGCCACGGCACCCTGTTCATGGACGTCGAGCGCAAGCTCGACCTCTACCTGCGCGGCCTCTGGAACGACGCCGACCAGCTGGTGCCGTATTCCACCGCTTTCGACGAGATCCGCAAGCCGGTGCCGTACTACGACAAGCTGGGCATGCGCATTCCCGACGTCTACGACGATGCCGGCGAGGGCGAACAACGCGTCACCGGCCTCGACCGCTACCGCGCCACCCTGGCCCACATGGTCGGCCACCGGCGCTGGACCAGGGCGCTCATCGCCGACAACTGGAGCCCGTTCCAGCGCATGGCGGTGGAGTTCTTCGAGGATTGCCGCATCGAAATCCTGCTCTGTCGCCAGTATCCCGGTCTCAGGCGCGTCTTCCTGGCCCTGCACCCGAAACCGCGCGAAGGCGGTTGCGACGAGGAAACGACCTCCTGCCTGCGCTACCGCATGGCCATGCTGTCGCGCGCCCTGATCGACCCCGAGCACGGTTACCGCGACGCCAACCTGCTCGACTATGTGGCGCGCTTCCAGGCCCTCCTGGCCGAGAGCGAATCCAGCACCGAGGCCATCGCCGAACTGGCGCTCTCCTACGTCACCCGCACCCGCCGCCAGAGCGACCAGCTCGCTCGCGTCCATTTCGCCGACACCGTGGTCGACTACCGCGACGACAACCGCCAGATGTGGCGCTTCATCGAGGAGAGCGATGACGAGGAGATGTTCGAGAAGGAGAAGAAGCGCACCGACAGCGAGGAGCTCAAGGGCCTGCCGCCGCGCCACTACCCGGAATGGGACTACCACAGCCAGAGCTACCGCCCGGACTGGGCCAGCGTCTACGAGGCCCTGCACCCCAAGGGCAACCCGGCCGACATCGACAAGCTGCTGTTGAAGCACGGCGCCCTGGCCAAGCGGCTGAAGCGCCTCCTCGACCTCTTGAAACCGCAGGACAAGGTGCGTATCCGCTACCAGGAAGAAGGCAGCGAGCTCGACCTCGACGTCGCCGTGCGTTCCCTGATCGACTTCAAGGGCGGCGCCACGCCCGACCCGCGCATCAACATGAGCCACCGCACCAACGGCCGCGACATCGCCGTGATGCTGCTGCTCGACCTGTCGGAATCGCTCAACGAAAAGGCCTCTGGCGGCGACCAGACCATCCTGGAACTGAGCCAGGAAGCCGTCTCCCTGCTGGCCTGGGCGGTGGAACAGTTGGGCGACCCCTTCGCCATCGCCGGCTTCCACTCCAACACCCGCCACGACGTGCGCTACCTGCACATCAAGGGCTACAGCGAACGCTGGGGCGACGACGCCAAGGCCCGCCTGGCCGCCATGCAGGCAGGCTATTCGACCCGCATGGGCGCGGCCATGCGCCATGCCGCCCACTACCTGGAAGCGCGCCCGG
>CAZONS010000339.1:1852-3937 GCA_964581195.1 uncultured Thiobacillus sp.
ACCCGCATGGGCGCGGCCATGCGCCATGCCGCCCACTACCTGGAAGCGCGCCCGGCCGACAAGAAGCTGATGCTCATCCTCACCGACGGCCAACCCTCGGATGTCGATGTCCAGGACGAACAGTTGCTGATCGAGGATACCCGCCAGGCGGTGAAGGAACTCGACCGCGCCGGCATCTTCAGCTACTGCATCAGCCTCGATCCCAAGGCCGACGACTACGTCAGCGGCATCTTCGGTCGGCAATACACGGTGATCGACAACATCCAGCGGCTGCCGGAGAAATTGCCGGAGCTGTTCCTGGCGCTGACCAAGTAACGCCCCGCCTGGTCACGGGGCGTGGTCGCTGTCGGAATGGCGCGCATTGGAGCTTGCGCGTCAGTGCCTATACTTTCGTCATATCTATCCGACTTACCCAACTGAGGGCAATGCCACTCGGCCGTTGATCCAGTCAAGGACGAGGATGAATCTCGAACGTCTGTTGCTTGGGGGGATGTTGCTGCTCTGGCTGCTCGCGGTCGCGCCTGCGCCTGCCTGGGCCATCCCGGAGGTGCGCATCGGCGTGCTGGCCAAACGGGGGGCCGAGTTGTCGACCACACGCTGGCAACCGACCGCCGACTATCTGAGCGAACGCCTGCCCGGACACCGCTTCGTCATCGTGCCCCTGGATTTCAAGGAGATCTACGTGGCAGTGGCGCGGCACGAGGTGGACTTCGTGCTTGCCAACTCCGTCATCTATGTGGAACTGGAGGTGCGTTACGGCGTGAGCAGCGTCGTCACCCTGCACAATCGCGGCACCCGTGGTGAGGGCTATACCGAGTTCGGCGGTGTCATCTTCACCCGCGCCGACCACGCCGATATTTCCAGCCTGCGGGATCTGTCCGGAAAACGCTTCGCGGCGGTGGAGGAGAACTCCTTCGGCGGCTACCTGATGGCCCTGCGCGAGTTCAGGCGTCAGGGGATCAAGGCGCCCGCTGCGTTCAAATCCCTCGTCTTTGTCGGTACCCACGACGCGGTGGTCGAGGCGGTCCTGGCGGGGCAGGCGGATGCCGGGACGGTGCGCAGCGATACCCTCGAGCACATGGCCGACGAGGGCAAGCTCGATCTCGCCCGGATCAAGCTGCTCAATGTCCGACGGCATCCGGGCTTCAATTTTCTCGTCAGCACCGAGCTCTATCCCGAATGGCCGCTGGCGCGGCTGCGCGGCACCGATCCGGCGTTGGGCGATCGTGTCGCCTCGGTGTTGCTGGCGATGAGCGCGGACGACCCGGCCGCCATCGCCAGCCGCAGCCAGGGCTGGAGCGTGGCTGGCAACTACCAGCCGGTGCATCAGATGATGCGGGAATTGCGGATCGGTCCTTACGAGGAATTGGGCGAGATTCGCTGGCGGGACCTGCTTACCCAGTACGGCGCCTGGGTCGCGGTGATCGCGGCGCTGCTCCTGCTGCTGGCGCTGACGAACGGCTATGTCGGCCTGCTCAACCGGCGCCTGCGCCGAGTCGACAACGACCTGCGCCTGGCGCGCGATAGCCTGGCGGAGACGGTGGCGGAACGCACCCGCGAACTGCGGGAAAGCAATCGCCGTCTGGCATTGCTCCTGGCCGACTGGAACGACGCCTTCGACGCCATCACCCACCCGATCTTCATCCACGATTCGACCCTGCGCATCGTGCATGCCAACCCCGCCTATATCGCGCGCGCCGGGCTGCCTTTCGAGGAGATCGAAGGGCGTTATTACTGGGAGGTGTATCCGAAGCTGAACCAGCCCCTGTCCGCCTGCGCCCATTTTCCCGAGCGGATCCTGCCCGAGGGCGAGGAATTGACCCTGGCCAGCGGCGAGGTGCTGATCTCCCGCTCCTTCGCCATGAAGCGGGCCGATGGCAGTTTCGGCCATGCCATCCACATCCTCGAGGACGTCACCGAGGTGCGCCGCGCCGAATCGCGCCAGCGCACGTTCGGGCGTGCTCTGGAACAGGCCAGGGAAGGGGTGCTGATCCTCGACGCCGAGGGCCTGTCCGTGTTCGGCAACCGCGCCTTCGTCGCGTTGCTTGGCCAGGATTCGGGCTGTCCGGGCGGGTTGCCGGTGGA
>CAZONS010000340.1:0-3931 GCA_964581195.1 uncultured Thiobacillus sp.
CAAACTCGCGTGAAAAAAGACGCGCCATTCTACCCGCCCCAGCCATGCCCGAGACCTTCACCTTTTTCGTATCCGCCGCCGCATGGCCCGCCGACGCGGTCGCCATCGCCCGTGTGCGGCGGGCGGTGTTCATCGAGGAGCAGGCGGTGCCGGAAGCCCTGGAGTGGGAAGAACTGGATCGCGACTGTGCCTGGTTCGTCGCGCGGCTGGCCGGAGGCGAGGTCATCGGCACCGCCCGTCTGACCCCCGATGGCCGCATCGGCCGCATGGCCGTGTTGCCGTCCTGGCGTGGCGGCGGTGTCGGCACGGCCTTGCTGGGCGCGGCGCTGACGAGGCGCGGCGGCGCGGCGCGAGCGGGGTGCGCCTGTCCGCGCAGACCCATGCGGTGCCGTTCTACGCCCGCCTGGGCTTTCACGCGCAGGGCGAGGTCTATCAGGACGCGGGCATCCCCCATGTCGCCATGACGTACACCTTCGAGGAGCCACAATGAATTTCCGCATCGGCCACGGTTTCGATGTCCACGCCTTCGCCGAGGGACGCCGCCTGATCATCGGCGGCGTCGACATCCCTCACGAACGTGGCCTGCTCGGCCACTCCGACGCCGACGTGCTGCTGCACGCCATCTGCGATGCCCTGCTGGGCGCGGCTGGCCTCGGCGACATCGGCAAGCACTTCCCCGACAGCGATCCGCAATTCAAGGGCATCGACAGCCGCAAGCTGCTGCGCCACGTCGGCGCGTTGCTGCAAGGGCAAGGCTGGACGGTCGGCAACGTCGACGCCACGATCATCGCCCAGATGCCGCGCATGGCCCCGCATATCGCGGCCATGCGCGGACACATCGCCGAGGATCTGGGGGTGGCGGCGGATCAGGTCAATGTGAAGGCCACGACCACCGAGAAGCTGGGGTTCACCGGTCGTGGTGAAGGCATTGCGGCGGAGTCGGTCTGTTTGATCGCCAGGGCGTGAATACGCGGCCCATGCGGCTGTTCTTCGCGCTTTGGCCAGAGCCGCCGGTGCGGGATGCGCTCGACGCCGTCGCCGCGGAGTTGCATGCCCTGCGTGGCGGTCGACGAACCCGCCCCGACACCTTGCATCTCACCCTGGTCTTCATCGGCGATCTCGCCGCGCCGCGTCTGCCGGAGGTGCTCGCGGCGGCGCGGGAGGTGACAGCGAGGAAGTTTGAGATCTGTTTGGATCGTCCCGGCTGCTGGCGGCACAATCGCATCGCTCATCTCGGCTGCGACATCGTTCCTCCAGAATTGCCTGGCTTGGTCGGCGCGCTCGAAACCCGTCTCGCCGCCGCCGCCATCCCGTTCGACCGGCGTGCCCATGTTCCGCACGTCACCTTGCTGCGGAAAGCTGACTGCGCCCCACAAATGACAAACCCCGCGCCGGCGCCGATACGCTGGCCCGCGCGGGATTTCGTGCTGGTCACTTCCAGCCTGCGCTCCGGAGGAGCGCTTTATGAGCAGCTGGGCCGTTGGCCCCTGCTATAGGTAGACGTAATTTTCCAGATGACCCGTCAGCTCCTTGATCGGAAGACGGGTGTAATCCTTGTCGATGATCTCCGATAGCTTGCTCCTTACCGATTCGGGCAACCGGCTGTTTACCAGGCCCATGAAGGGGGCCGAGGCCACGAGGATGAGGCGGTCGTAGGCGTTGTTGACGCGACCATCGTCCAGTTCCCGAGTGACTTCCTGGGCGAAACGCTCCGCTTCGTGGTGTTTTGGATCAGTGGCCTGCACGAAGGCGCCGTGCCCGGTCCCGACATGCGAACCCGAGCGATCGCTGACCAGATTGGACGTCTTCTCGCGGCTTTCCGGGTGCAGCAGTTCCTTGATGAACTGAAGCCCCTTGTTCGGGCCGTGATTGGCGAACAACTTGGCCTGGCTGGCGTTGGCGACCATGATCCAGGTGACAGACATGAACAACCCTCCTACTCAAGTCAGACACATCGGGAAAACAGAGCGGTACAGCGTGCTTGTTTATGCTGTCATCCATGTTGCCGGCGACGATTCCAGCCTAGCAGTTGAATCAGGGCGGTCAAGTCAAGGCGCCACCTGAAAATCACAGCTTCAAGAGCGGCGGCGGCATCTGTATAATGCGGTTTTGCGCGAAAGGCTTCCAAAAAAATGCGTATTCTCCAGAAAGCGCTCACCTTCGACGACGTCCTGCTCGTCCCCGCTTATTCCTCCGTCCTGCCGCGTGATGTCAGCCTGAAAACCAGGCTCACTCGCGAGCTCACCCTGAACCTCCCGGTCGTTTCCGCCGCGATGGATACCGTCACCGAGGCACCCATGGCCATCGCCATGGCCCAGGAAGGCGGCATCGGCATCATCCACAAGAATTTCACGGCGGAACAACAGGCCGCCGAAGTCGCCAAGGTCAAGCGCCACGAGTCCGGCGTGGTGAAGGATCCCATCACCATCAGTCCCGGCATGAGCGTGCGCGACGTCATGGAAATCACCCGTCGCTACCGCATCTCCGGCCTACCGGTGGTGGACAAGGCGGGCAAGGTGATGGGCATCGTCACCAACCGTGACCTTCGTTTCGAAGCCAATCTCGATCATCTCGTGCGCGACATCATGACCCCGCGCAAGAAGCTGATCACGGTCAAGGAAGGCGCCAGCAAGGAAGAGATCGTGGCCTTGCTGCACAAGCATCGTCTGGAACGTCTGGTCGTGATCAACGACGACTACGAATTGAAGGGCCTCATCACCGTCAAGGACATCAGCAAGTCCAGCGAACATCCGCTCGCCAACAAGGACGGCCAGGGGCGCCTGCTGGTGGGGGCGGCCGTCGGGGTCGGTCCCGACAACGACGAACGCATCGCCGCGCTGGCCGAGGCGGGTGTCGACGTGCTGGTGGTCGACACCGCCCACGGTCACTCCCAGGGCGTCCTCGATCGCGTCAAATGGGTGAAGGTGCATTACCCGAACATCCAGGTCATCGGCGGCAACATCGCCACCGCCGATGCCGCGCTGGCGCTGGTGGATCACGGCGCCGACTGCGTCAAGGTCGGCATCGGCCCCGGCTCCATCTGCACCACCCGCATCGTCGCCGGTGTGGGCGTGCCGCAGATCACGGCCGTCGCCAACATCGCCGACGCGCTCGCCCGGCATGGCGTGCCGCTGATCGCCGATGGCGGCATTCGCTATTCCGGCGATATCGCCAAGGCCATCGCCGCTGGCGGCCACTGCGTGATGCTGGGCGGCCTGTTCGCCGGTACCGAGGAAGCCCCGGGCGAGATCGAACTGTTCCAGGGACGTTCCTACAAGTCCTATCGCGGCATGGGCTCGCTCGGCGCGATGCAGAAAGGCTCCAAGGACCGCTACTTCCAGGACAACGAGGCCAACGCCGACAAGCTGGTGCCGGAAGGCATCGAAGGCCGCGTGCCCTACAAGGGCAGCGTGCTCAACGTGCTGCATCAGTTGATGGGCGGCCTGCGTTCTTCCATGGGTTACATGGGCGCCGACAGCATCCCGCGCTTCCACGAGGTCGCGCAGTTTGTGGAAATCACCAACGCCGGCATCAAGGAATCCCACGTCCACGACGTGCAGATCACCAAGGAAGCGCCGAACTACCACGTTTGATCAACTTCACCGGAAAGGAGGGCGGGTTGCGTACCCTCGCCCTCCTTTTTGCATTCAGAGCGCCGCCATGCACGCCAAAATCCTCATCCTCGACTTCGGTTCCCAGTACACCCAGCTCATCGCCCGTCGCGTGCGCGAGCACAACGTCTACTGCGAACTGCATCCCTATGATGTGACCGAGCAGTTCATCCGCGAATTCGCCCCGGCCGGGGTGATTCTCTCCGGCGGGCCCTCGTCGGTGACCGAGGACGACACGCCGCGCGCGCCGCAGGTGGTGTTCGAGCTGGGCGTGCCGGTGCTGGGCATCTGCTACGGCATGCAGACCATGGCCGCGCAAC
>CAZONS010000341.1:0-3919 GCA_964581195.1 uncultured Thiobacillus sp.
GGTCGACGCCGGCTGCGCGGAAACGCTGCTGCTGCGCGACGGCTTTCTCTCGGAAGGTTCCGCCAGCAACATTTTCATCGCCCGCGACGGTCTGTTGCTGGCGCCGCCCAAGTCCAACCTCATGCTCCCCGGCATCACCTATGACGTGGTGCTGGACCTGGCGCGCGCGCGGGGCATGGCGCATGAAGTCCGGCCGATCGGCGAAGCCGAGCTGCGCGGCGCCGACGAGGTCTGGCTGACTTCCTCGACCAAGGAAGTGCTCGCCGTCACCAGCCTGGATGGCCAGCCGGTCGGCGACGGTCGCCCCGGCCCGCTGTTCCGCCGCATGCATGCCGCTTACCAGGAATACAAACACACCGTGATGCGCGGCGTTGAATCCCCCCCGGCCCCCCTTTCGCAAAGGGGGGAGTAGGCATGAGTGAAGACAGCCTGATCGAATACCCCTGCGATTTCCCGATCAAGATCATGGGCGCGGCACAGGACGACTTCGCCCAGAGCATGGTCGAGATCGTGCTCCGCCACGCCCCGGATTTCGCCGCGGATAGCGTGGAAATGCGCGCCTCCAGCGGTGGCGCCTACGTCTCCGTCACCTGTACCGTGCGCGCCACCTCGCGCGAGCAACTCGACAACCTCTACCGCGACCTCTCCGGCCATCCGGCGGTGAAAGTGGTGCTGTAGCGCCGGCATCCAGCCGGTCTTTTATCTGGTTTTATCTGGTTCCCACGCTCCAGCGTGGGAACCCCTGTCTTGGACGCTCCAGCGTCCGGCCGTACGCGACGCTGGAGCGTCGAAAATCAGTTCCCACGCTGGAGCGTGGGAACCAGCCAAACCAGCCACGTAGCCGGATGCGGCGCAGCGGAATCCGGGAAGGTGCGGGTCAGATCGCCGCCGCCTTCTCGCCGCCCAGGGCTTCCACCACATCGGCCAGCAGTTTCGCCACTTCCCCGCTCATCAGCGCGAAATCGAGATCGAACTGTTCGTCGGCGGATTCGCCCTGTTCGCTCTGTTCCTTGAGGATGTCGAGGAAGGCCAGGCGCTTGATCTCCATCTGCTCGCCGAGCACGAAGGAAATCCGGTCGTTCCAGGTCATCGCCAGCCTGGTCGCCTGCTTGCCGGCGGCGATGTGGGTCGCGATCTCCTCGCCCTCCAGGTCGTGCCGGACATAGCGCACCGTCGCCTTGCCCTCGTCACTGGCGCGCAGTTCCAGGTCGCGGTCGATGCTGAATCCGGCCGGCGCCTCGCCTGTGAGCAGCCAGTCGGTCATCGCCGCGCTGGGCGAACGTTCCGTGTGCAGGCTCTTCACCGGCAGGTCATCCACCGACTTGGACAGCGCTTCCAGCAGTGTCTCCGCCTTCGCCGGCGCCGCCGCGTCCACCACCAGCCAGCCGTTGACCGGATCGATCCAGGCATGGGTCACGCGGCGGCGGGTGAAGGCGCGCGGCAGCAGTTCGTCGGTCACCTGCTCCTTCAACTCCCGCATCTGTTTCTTGCCGATCTTGAAGCCCTGCTGTTCCTCGATCTCGGCGGCCTTCTCCTCGGCGAACTGGTTGACCACGGAGGAGGGCAGCAGCTTCGCCTCCTGGCCCAGGGCGATCAGCACCTGCCGGTTCAGCACATGCAGCAAGCGGTCATCACCGCGCGGCGAGATCCAGCCCAGGGTCTCCCGATCCATCTTGCCGCACGGTTGCATGGTCAGCTTCGCCAGTTTCTCCTCAAGCGCGGGGATGTCCAGTTCGAGGCCGGCGGGCAGACGATAGACGACGAGATTCTTGAACCACATGGACGAGCCTCCTGAGCATGGTGGCGGCGTTGGATCACGCCGCGAAAAAGGGCGGCATTATCCCGGATAAGCGCCTGGATTGCGCGCGCCGCGATGTGTCCGTCAGCCGTCGCGCCGGATGTCCAGGCGCTTCATCTTCTCCCACAGGTTCTTGCGGCTGATGCCCAGCAGGTTGGCGGTTTCCTGGATCTGCCAGTTCTGCGAGAGCAGGGCGCGCAGGATGTATTCCCGCTCGTGGCTGGCGAGGTAATCGCCCAGGGTATCGACGGGGGGCGTGGTTTCCGTGGTCGAGCTGTCGCCGAACAGCAGCTCCGGGGTGAGCAGGGGGCCGCTGGCGAGGACGCGGGCGCGCTCCAGCAGGTGTTTCAGTTCGCGGACATTGCCCGGCCAGGGATGGTCGAGGAGGGCGCGTTCCGCCGCCGGACTCAGCACCAGTCGGCGTTCGTCGCCGCCCAGCGCCGGCTGGTCGAGAAAACGGGCGGCCAGCCAGAGGATGTCGTCCCTGCGTTCATGCAGGGGGGGTACCCGGATCTGGATGACGTTGATGCGGTAATACAGGTCTTCGCGGAACTGGCCCTGCTCCACCTTGGCCTTGAGATCCTGGTGAGTGGCGGCCACCAGACGGAAGTCCACCATGACGGTGTGCTCGCCGCCGATGCGCTTGATCTCGCGTTCCTGGATCGCGCGCAGGACCTTGATCTGCATGGGCAGCGGCATGTCGCCGATTTCATCGAGGAACAGGGTGCCGCCCTCGGCTTGCTCGAAAAGGCCGCGCTTGGCACGCAGGGCGCCGGTGAAGGCGCCCTTTTCGTAGCCGAACAGTTCCGCTTCCAGCAGGGATTCCGTGAAGGCGCCGCAGTTCGCCGCCACGAAGGGTCGGCTCGCGCCTTGCAACTGGTGGAGTTTCTGCGCCACCCGTTCCTTGCCGACGCCCGATTCACCCGTGATCAGTACCGAGGCCTGGCTCTGCGCCAGACGCGGCAGCAGATCGTCCAGGGCGCGCATGGCCGGGGAAATGCCCAGCGCATCGGCATCCGGGCTGGCGTTCCCCTGGGGGGAGATGAGGTCCTTCAATTTGCCCAGCAGCAGGTCCGGCTCGAACGGCTTCAGCAGGTAATCGACGGCGCCGCGCTTGAGCAGACGCACGGCCTGATCCACCGCGCCGTGACCGGTCATGAAGATGAAGGGGGGCGCGGCGCCGGCGCCTTCCAGGATCTGCTGATACAGCGTCTCGCCGGACATGTCGGGCAGGGCGATGTCACTGATCACGGCGCCGTAGGCTTGTCGGCGCAGGGCGCTGAGGGCCGCCCCGGCCGTCTTGTGCCAGTCGCAGACCATGCCTTCCAGTTCGAGACGTAGCGCCAGGGCGCCGCCCATGACTTCGTCATCCTCGATCAGGCAGATACGTGTGCCGCTCATGCGGGGGCTCCCAGGGGCAGGGTGATCTCGAAGCGGGTCCAGCCTTCGCGACTATCGACGCCGATGTGTCCGCGCAGTTGCTGGACGATCTGGTAGGTGATCCACAGGCCGAGGCCCTGGCCATCCTCGCTGAGACCGGTGAACGGCTCGAACAGGTGCTCCATCAACTCCGGCGGGATGGCGCGGCCATCGTTGCCGATCTCCATGCGGAGCGCGTCGCCGTGTTGGCCGATGCGCACCTCCACGCGGCCGGGTTCGCGGCCCGCCTCGCCGGCGGCCTGCACCGCGTTCAGCAGCAGGTTGATCAGTACCTGGCGGACCAGGGTGGCGGGCAGTTCGACGTCATCCTCAAGGCCGTTCTCCCAGGCCCAGTCCACCCCGCGCTTCTTCGCTTCCTGCGCGAGCAGGGTATGCACGTCGTCCACATCCTGGCGGGTGAGCGAGCGGCTCTTGGCTTTCGCCTCCACCAGCAGCGCCGCGACGATGTCCTGGATCTGGGCGAGCCCGCGCTCCAGCAGGGGCAGCACCCGGGTCTGGGTCGGGTCGAGCCGGCTGTGCCGCTTCAGCGTGTCCACCGCCGTCAACAGTCCTCCAAGCGGGTTGTTGATCTCGTGCGCGATGCTGGCGGTCAGGCGGCCGAGCGCGGCAAGTCGATCGGACTTGACGATCTGCCGCTCCAGCGATTCCTTGTCATGTAGTTCCTGCCGCATCTGGTCGTAG
>CAZONS010000342.1:0-3889 GCA_964581195.1 uncultured Thiobacillus sp.
ATACGCCGGTGGCGGTCATCACCGCCTTCGGTTCCACGGAAAACGCCGTCGTGGCGCTGAAGGCGGGCGCTTACGACTACGTGGAGAAACCGGTGACCACGGAAAAGATCCGCGGCCTGGTGCGCTCCGCGCTCAAGCTCGCGGAGCCGAACCGGCTGCCCGACGGTTACCGGCTGATCGGGGAGTCGGCGCCGATGGCGCAGGTGCGGGCGCTGATCGACAAGGTGGCGCGCAGCCAGGCGCCGGTGTTCATCAGCGGCGAGACCGGCACCGGCAAGGAAGTGGCCGCGCGCATGATCCACGCGCGCGGCAGTCGCGCCGAGGCGCCGTTCCTGGCGGTGAACTGCGGCGCCATTCCGGAGACGCTGATGGAAAGCGAGTTCTTCGGTTATCGCAAGGGCGCCTTCACCGGCGCCGACAGCGAACGCGACGGCTTTTTCCAGGCCGCGGCCGGCGGCACCCTGTTTCTTGATGAAATCGTCGAACTGCCGATGACGATGCAGGTCAAGCTGTTGCGCGCCATCCAGGAAAAACGCGTGCGTCGGGTCGGCGGTGTCGCCGAGGAGCCGGTGGACGTCCGTCTGATCAGCGCCTCGCACCAGGATTTGCAGGTGGCGGTGGCTCAGGGACGCTTCCGCCAGGATTTGTTCTATCGCCTGAACGTCATCGAAATCCACATGCCCGCGCTGCGCGAGCGGCGCGAGGATGTCGCCGCGCTGGCCGACTACCTGCTCGCGCGCCTGTGCCAGGGCGGTCCGGCACCCAGCCTCAGCGCGGCGGCCCTGGCCGCGCTGGCCGGCTACAGCTATCCGGGCAATGTCCGCGAGCTGGAAAACGTCCTCGAGCGGGCGCTGGCGCTCTGCGAGGAGGGGCATGTCGAGCCGGACGACCTTGGCCTGAGCCCCCCCTCCGGCGCGCCGGAAGAACAGGCTCGGGGCGGGGCGCTGCAGGACCATCTCGATGAAGTGGAACGCCAGAGCATCCTCGACGCCCTGCAGCGCACCGGCAACAACAAGACCGCCGCCGCCCGCCTGCTCGGCGTCACCTTCCGCTCGCTGCGCTACCGGATGGAGCGGCTGGGCATGGAGTGAGACCGGCGGCGTCAGTCCGCGAGGGCCATCTCCTTCAGGCGCGGATAATCGATCTTGCCGGTGCCCAGCATCGGCAGCGACTCGATGACCCGCAATCGCCGAGGCAAGGCGATTTCCGGGTAGCCGAGGGCGCGCGCCGCCGCCGCCAGCTGTTCGCGGCTTAGCCGCGCGTCGGTGGTGAAGAGGATGATGGCTTCGCCGCGGCTGGCATCGCCGATGCTGGTGGCGGCATGGCTGGCCTCGCCCGAGGCGGCGCGGGCGATGTTCTCCACCAGTTCCAGGGCGACCATCTCGCCTGCCACCTTGGCGAAGCGTTTCAGTCGCCCGAGGATGGTCAGATAGCCTTCCGCGTCCAGTTCCGCCACGTCGCCCGTGTCGTGCCAGCCGGCGCCCGCCTCGGAGACGGGAGGTTCCAGCAGGGCGGGGGTGTCGAAGCGGTAGTAGCCGGACATCAGGTTGGGGCCGCGCACATGCAGTTCGCCGCCGCGTTCGATACCCTCGACGGGAAACAGGCGCGCCTCGATGCCCGGCAGCAATTGCCCGACCGTGCCGGGGCGATGGCGGTCCGGTGTGTTCACCGCCAGCACCGGCGCGGTCTCGGTGGCGCCATAGCCCTCGTAGATGTCGATGCCGAAGCGATCCAGCCAGGTCTGCCGCACGCTCTCGGCCAGGCGCTCGGCGCCGGCGACGACGATCTTCATGCTCCTGAAGTCGTCCTCCCGCGCGTTTCTGGCGTAGTGATGCAGGAAGGTGCTGGTGCCGAACATGACCGTGCAGCGTTTCTCGCGCACCAGTTCCGGAATCGCCTTGAAATGCAGCGGGCTGGTATAGAGCATCAGGCGGGCACCGCTGACCAGGGGGATCAGGGTGCCGGCGGTGAGGCCGAAGGAGTGGAAGATGGGCAGGGCATTGAGAATGGTGTCGCGCGGGCCGAAGGGAAAGATGCGCATGATCTGCGCGACGTTGGCGAGCAGGGCTCGGTGGGACAGCACCACGCCTTTCGGCTTGCCTTCCGAGCCGGACGTGAACAGGACCACGGCGGGGGATTCCGGATCGCCCGGTGGTACCGCCAGGCGCGGAAAGGGCAACGCCCAGGCGAGCAGCCAAAGCTTGTCGGCGAGGCCGAAGCGCTTGCGCAGGTCTTCCAGGTAGATCACATGGAAGTCGCTCAGTGCGGCGACCTGTTCCTTGAGGTCGGCCTTTTCGATGAACAGCCGCGAGGTGATCAGGGTATGCACGCCGGCGGCGCGACAGGCATTGCGTATGGCTTCGCCACCGGCGCTATAGTTGAGCATGCAGGGCACCCGGCGGTAGGCCGACAGGCCGATCAGCAGCGCCGCCGTGGCCGCCATGTTGGGCATCAGGACGCCGATGTGTTCGCCCGGTTCGCTCACTTTGCCGGCGAGGCGGCCGAGGGCGAGGGTCATCTTGATCAGTTCGCCATATGAATAGCGGCCCGGCTTCATGTCCTCCCACTGGCCTGGCGCGCGGCGGCCGAAGCGCCGGGCGGCGGTCAACAGGGTGGAGAACAGCGTGTCGCGGGCCGTGTAGCTGAATGGGGCGTCGCTCATGGGAGACTCTCTGCGGATGACACTTGGAGTCTAATTCACGCACGTTAAAGTTTTACCGATGCCTGCCGATACCCACAACGAAACCCGGCCGCCCCGTGGGGAGCGGATGGATAAATGATGAGGTTGCCATGTCGGAATTGTTGAGACGGATTGACGCGCGCACCAAGCTGGCGGGGGCGAACAAGCTGGAAATCCTGCTGTTCACCCTGGGCACGGACATGAACACCGGGCGCAAGGAAACCTTCGGCATCAACGTGTTCAAGGTTCGCGAGGTCATGCGCATCCCGGAGATCACGCGGGCGCCGGACATGCCCGCGGCGGTTCAGGGCATGGTTTCCCTGCGCGGCGTGCTGGTGCCGGTGGTGGATCTGGCCAAGTACATCGGCACCGCCACCGAGGCGCCGCCCGCGATCATGATCGTCACCGAATACAACGGCCATACCCAGGGTTTCCTGGTCGGCGAGGTGGATACCATCCTGCGCCTCGACTGGTCCGAGATGCGGGTGCCGCCCTCCATGCTCACCGCCCAGATGGGTGGTCTGGTGACGGCGGTCACCGAACTGAAGGACAACCGCCTGGTGATGATGCTGGATGTCGAGAAGATCCTCGCCGACACGGCGCAGATCGACGACAGTCACCTGTTCGCCAGCCTCACGCCGCTGAACAAGCCCAACCGCACCGTGTTCTTCGCGGATGACTCCTCGGTGGCGCGCAAGCAGATCGAGCGCACCCTGGAAGTGCTGGGCATCCACTACATCAGCACCATCAACGGCCGTCAGGCCTGGGAGGAGTTGCGCCGCATCGCCGCGCAGGCCGAGGTGGCCGGGCGGCCGGTATCCGACTTCATCCAGATCGTGCTCACCGACGTGGAAATGCCGGAGATGGATGGCTATGTGCTGACCAAGAACATCAAGTCCGACCCGCGCTTCGCCGGGATTCCCGTGCTCATGCATTCGTCGCTGTCCTCCGATGCCAACCGTCAGTTGGGCATTTCCGTGGGCGTGGACGAATATGTGCCCAAGTTCGAACCGCATCGCCTCGCCGAGGTGTTGGGCCGATTGATCAAGTGACAGGGAAAAATTCATGAATCCGCTGGAACCGACCAAGCTGCTGGATTCCATCGACGCCCGCACCAAGCTGGCGGGGTCGAACAAGATGGAATTGTTGCTGTTTTCCCTGGGCACGCATGAGACCTTCGGCATCAACGTGTTCAAGGTGCGCGAGGTG
>CAZONS010000343.1:0-3864 GCA_964581195.1 uncultured Thiobacillus sp.
ATCGATGGCATGACCGTCGCGCGTGGTGTGGATACCCGCCGCGAGGATGGTGTAACCGATCCGGGCGAAGAACGACGAGATTCGCGCGAAGAGCGCTTCCTCGTCGGGCGCGAACACCAGGACTTCAACACCTTCACCCACCGGTGCCAGGCGGGCGCGCACGATCAGGTTCTCACGGCTGAGCAGGGGCAGCAGTCGGCGGGTCTGCCAGGCGATGTCGCGCGCGCCCTGACGCAGGAAATAGACATCGTCGAGTCGTTTCCAGAGCGCTTCCTCCGCGCCCGGCGGGTAGCCGTAGAGCCGCAGCTGCGCGCGCGCGCGTTCCTTCTTTTCCTCCACGCTGTCGATCACGGGGCTACCTTGTTCCAGGACGTGACGGGCGGCCAGATACAGTTCGCGCGTGAGTTTTTCCTTCCAGGCATTCCAGACCTTGGGGCTGGTGCCGCGGATGTCGCAGAGGGTCAGCAGGTAGAGCGAGGTCAGGCGTTTGACGTCGCCGCAGCGCGCCGCGAATGCGCTGATGACCTCCGGGTCGGTCAGGTCCTGCTTTTGCGCGGTTTGCGAGAGCATGAGGTGTTCCGCGACCAGCCAGGCGACATGGTCGGCCTCGTCCTGGGGCATGCCCTGGCTCAGGCAGAAACGGCGCGCGTCGGCGGCGCCGAGGCTGGAATGGTCGCCGCCGCGTCCTTTGGCGATGTCATGGAAGAGGGCCGCCAGATAGAGCAGATCGGGGCGCTGGCAGGCACCCATGAGGCGATGCGCCAGTGGGAATTCGTGGGCGAATTCGTTGAGCGAGAGACGGCGCAGGTTACGCAACACCATGAGGGTGTGTTCGTCCACCGGGTAGATGTGGAACTGGTCGTGCTGCATCTGCCCGGTGATGCGACCGAACAGCGGGATGTAGCGACCCAGGATGCCGAGTTGATGCATCAACTTGAGGGCGCTGCTGACGCCATGCGGTTCGCGCAGCAAGGCCAGGAAGCGGACATGGTTCTCGGGGTCACGCCGGAAATCGGCATTGATCCGGCGGCCGGCGCGGCCGAGCGCGCGCAACAGGCTCGGCGTGCATCCAGTCAGGGCGTGCTCGCGCGCCAGCACCAGGAATGTTTCCAGGAGCCGGCCGGGTTCGCGCGCAAGCCATGCTTCGTCGGCATCGAGGAGTTTGCCCACCGCGCGAAAGCCAGGACGGCCGGGCAGATCGATGGGGGCGGGGGGCGGCTGCAGACGGTTGCGCAGTTCGCCCAGCACGATGTGATTGATCAGGCTGATCCTGCGGGAAGCCCGATAGTAGAGTTGCATCAACCGCTCGGAGGCCCGCCGGGATGCGTCGGCATGCACACCCATGGCGGCGGCGATGCGCTCCTGGTACTCGTAGAGCATGCGGTCTTCGCGCCGGTTGATGACGAGATGGAGCCGTATCCGCATGTTCGAGATCAGGCGGGTGTCGCTGGAGAGGGCGCGCGCTTCCGCTTCGCACATGACGCCGGCGCGCACCAGGTCGCCGAGATGATGTCCTGGCTTTCGCGTCAGACCGGCCGCGCGGCAGAGCCAGAAGATGTTCTGGATGTCGCGCAGGCCGCCGGGGCTTTCCTTGAGGTTGGGCTCCAACAGCAGGGCCACCTCGGAATGGCGGCCATGGCGGGCCTTCTGTTCCAGTGATTTGGCCTGGAAGAAGGCCTTGATGTCCATCCGCGCGGCCAGACCGGACTGCATGCGCTGGAACAGGGCGGTGTCGCCGGCCAGATGCCGGGCTTCCAGCATGTTGGTCTGGATCGTGATGTCCGCGGCCGATTCCGCGAGACATTCCGCCAGGCGCCGCACGCTGTGGCCGATCGGCAGCCCGACATCCCAGAACAGACCGATCAGGGATTCGAAGCGGTTGATTTCGGCTTCCGGCAGATCATCGTCGAGCAGGATCAGGAGATCGACATCCGAATGCGGGTACATCTCGCCGCGGCCGTAGCCGCCGACCGCGACCAGCGCCGCATGCTCGGGCAGTTCGTGCGCGCGCCAGATATCCCGCAGCACTTCGTCGGTCAACCGGGTCAGGCCATCGAGCAGGGCGTGGGCGCGCTGATGTGCCTCGTAGTCGGCGAACAGGGCGGCGCGGCCTTGCTTGAGCGCGGTGCGCCAACCGCCTGCGTCGGGAACGATCATGGTGTCAGGGCCGGGGGACGGTCACGCGGTGACAAAGGCGGGCGGTGGCGGGCATTCGGCGGACAGGGTCAGTACCTCATAGCCGGTTTCCGTCACCAGGACGGTGTGTTCCCACTGCGCGGACAGGGAGTGATCCTTGGTCACCACGGTCCAGCCATCTCCCAGCACGCGAATGTCGCGACGGCCGGCGTTGATCATGGGTTCGATGGTGAAGATCATGCCGGGTTCGAGGATCGGGCCTTCGCTGGCCTTGCCGTAGTGCAGCACCTGCGGCTCCTCGTGAAACCCGCGCCCGATGCCGTGGCCGCAGAACTCGCGCACCACCGAGTAGCCGTTGGCTTCCGCGTACTTCTGGATGGCGGCGCCGACGACGCCGAGGTGGACACCGGGTCGCACGGCGGTGATGCCCTTCCACATGCATTCGTAGGTGATCTCGGTGAGGCGGCGCGCGAGGATGCTGGGCTCGCCGACATAGAACATGCGGGAACTGTCACCATGCCAGCCGTCCTTGATGACGGTGATGTCGAGGTTCACGATGTCGCCGTTCTTCAATTTCTTGTCATCACTGGGTACGCCGTGGCAGACCTGATGGTTGATCGAGGAACAGATCGACTTGGGGTAGGGTTTATGGCCATGCGGGGCATAGTTGAGCGGGGCCGGTATGCTGTTCTGAACATTGACCATCAGGTCGTGGCAGAGCTTGTCGAGCGCCTCGGTGGTCACACCGGGTTTGACGAACGGTTTGATGTAGTCCAGCACTTCCGCGGTGAGTCGCCCCGCGATCCGCATTTTTTCGATTTCTTCCGGGGTCTTGATGGTGATGGACATGGTTGCGACAAAACAAAAGGGTGGGGCAGGATAGGAGTGGGACAGGTGAAAGTAAAGGCGAGCGGCAGTGGGGTTATTGGGCCTGGATCAGGATTTTCTATACTGGCCTCAACGTTTATCGAGGATGGATGGCATGGCGATTTCAGGTGTGGGTGGCGCATCCGGGCTGGCGGGCGGGGTTCAAGCCAGCGGCGGCGTCGCGCAACTCAGCCCTGAACAGCAGCAGGAGGTGAATCGCCTGCGGGCCATAGACCGCAAGGTACGCGCCCACGAACAGGCGCACATGGCGGCCGGCGCCGGCGTGACCGGCGGCGCCAGCTTCCAGTTCACCCGTGGTCCGGATGGTCGTCAGTACGCGGTGGGTGGTGAGGTGCGGATCAACGTATCCAGCGGCCAGACGCCGGAATCCACCATCGAGCGCGCGCGCACGATCCAGGCGGCCGCCCTGGCGCCGGCCGACCCTTCCTCGCAGGATCGCGCGGTGGCCGCCCAGGCGGCGATGCTGGAGGCCCAGGCGCGGGCGGAACTGAGCCGGATGAAACGCGAGGATCAAGGTGGAGAAGCCGCCGCCGCCCGTCAGGCGTCGGCGCTGCAAGCCTACACGGAGGGAGATGCGGAACGGGTCGGGGCGCGGGTCGACCAGTACGCCTGAACCGTAGCGCCGGCATCCCGGCCGGCTTCGTTCATCTGATCAGGCCTACGAAGCCGGCAGGAATGCCGGCGCTACAGTCTTGCCACGCCTCAGGCGCTTGGTCGCCGCTCGAAGCCGCTGAAATCGCCTTCGGCCTCGGTGATGGCGATGTTTTCCACCCGCGCCGCCGGCGGGCCCTTTCGGCACCAGGCGATCAACGCCGCCACGTCGCCTTCCTCACCCTGAAC
>CAZONS010000344.1:0-3855 GCA_964581195.1 uncultured Thiobacillus sp.
TCGTCCCAACGTTCACGTGCGGCTTCGTACGCTCGAATTTTTCCTTGGCCATATCTGTAAACCTCTATCACTTCTTACTGTTGATCACCGCTTCCGCTACCGACTTCGGCGCTTCGGAATAGTGCTTGAATTCCATCGTGTAGGTGGCACGCCCCTGCGACATCGACCGCAGATCGGTGGAGTAACCGAACATCTCGGCGAGCGGGACCTCCGCCTTGATCGACTTGCCAACAGCAAGGTCGTCCATGCCCTGAATGATACCGCGACGACGGTTCAGGTCACCCATCACATCGCCCATGTAGTCCTCAGGCGTCTCGACCTCGACTGCCATCATCGGCTCCAGCAGGACGGGGCTTGCCTTGCGCATGCCATCCTTGAAGCCCATGATCGCGGCCATCTTGAAGGCCTGCTCCGAGGAGTCGACCTCGTGGTAGGAACCATCGAACAGGGTGACCTTGACGTCGACCACCGGGAAGCCAGCCATGACACCGTTGTTGAGCGCCTCCTTGAGGCCCTTCTCCACAGCGGGAATGTATTCGCGAGGCACGGTACCGCCCTTGATCGCGTCGACGAACTCAAAGCCCTTGCCGGACTCGTTCGGCTCCATCTTGAGCCAGACGTGGCCATACTGGCCCTTGCCACCCGACTGCTTGACGAACTTGCCTTCCTGCTCAACCGTTTTCCGGATGGCCTCACGATAGGCCACCTGAGGCGCGCCCACATTGGCTTCGACGCTGAATTCACGCCGCATGCGGTCGACCAGAATCTCCAGGTGCAGTTCACCCATACCGGAAATGATGGTCTGGCCGGTTTCCTCATCCGTACGGACACGGAAGGACGGGTCTTCCTGCGCCAGGCGGTTCAGCGCGAGCCCCATCTTCTCCTGGTCAGCCTTGGTCTTGGGTTCGACCGCCACATGGATGACGGGCTCGGGGAAGATCATGCGTTCCAGGATGATGGGCTTATCCATGGCACAGATGGTATCGCCCGTGATCGCTTCCTTCAGACCCACGGCGGCCGCGATGTCGCCAGCGCAGACTTCCTTGATCTCTTCGCGGTTGTTGGCGTGCATCTGGAGAATACGACCCAGACGCTCTTTCTTGCCCTTGACCGAGTTGTAGATGGTATCGCCGGCATTGACCGTACCGGAATAGACACGGAAGAAGGTCAACTGGCCGACATACGGGTCGGTCATGATCTTGAACGCCAGAGCGGAGAACGGCTCATTGTCGTCAGCCGCGCGCGCGGCGGGAGCGCCACCCTCGGTCTCACCCTGCACCGGCGGAATATCGATAGGCGAAGGCATGTAGTCGATCACCGCGTCGAGCATGGCCTGTACGCCCTTGTTCTTGAAGGCGGAACCACACAGCATCGGCACGATTTCGCTGGCAATGGTACGGGTACGCAGCGCCAACTTGATTTCAGCCTCGGAGAGGTCGCCCTCTTCAAGGTATTTGTTCATCATGTCTTCATTGACTTCGGCGGCGACCTCGACCAACTTCTCGCGCCACTCATTGCAGACATCCACCAGATCCGCGGGAATGTCGCGATATTCGAACTTCATCCCCTGGGATGCCTCATCCCAGTAGATAGCCTTCATCTTCACCAGATCGACGACACCCTCGAACTTATCTTCAGCGCCAATGGGCACCTGAATCAGCACGGGATTGGCCTTCAGGCGCAACTTCATCTGGTCATACACACGGAAGAAGTTGGCGCCCTGGCGGTCCATCTTGTTGACAAAGGCCAGGCGCGGAACGCCGTATTTGTTGGCCTGACGCCACACGGTCTCGGACTGAGGCTGCACGCCACCCACGGCGCAATACACCATACAGGCACCATCCAGGACACGCATGGAGCGCTCGACCTCGATGGTGAAGTCGACGTGACCGGGCGTGTCGATGATATTGACGCGATGCTCGGGGAGAGACAGGTCCATGCCCTTCCAGAAACAGGTCGTGGCAGCCGAGGTAATGGTGATACCCCGCTCCTGCTCCTGCTCCATCCAGTCCATGGTCGCGGCGCCGTCATGCACCTCGCCGATCTTGTGATTGACACCGGTGTAGAAGAGGACGCGCTCGGTCGTCGTGGTCTTGCCGGCGTCGATATGCGCCGAAATGCCAATATTGCGATAGCGCTCGATAGGGGTCTTGCGTGCCACAGTACGGTTTCCTTATCAGAAGCGGAAGTGCGAGAAAGCCTTGTTGGCTTCAGCCATGCGGTGAACTTCTTCACGCTTCTTCATGGCACCACCACGACCCTCGGCCGCGTCCAGAAGCTCGCCCGCGAGACGCTGGCCCATGGACTTTTCGCCGCGCTTGCGCGCCGCATCCTTCAACCAGCGCATGGCCAGCGCATTGCGACGCGACGGACGCACCTCGACCGGCACCTGATAGTTCGCGCCACCGACGCGACGGGACTTGACTTCGACCACCGGACGGACATTCGACATGGCCTGACCGAACACCTCGACCGGATCCTTGCCGCTCTTCTTGCCGATCTGCTCGAATGCACCGTAGACGATGCGTTCGGCAACCGCTTTCTTGCCACTGTTCATGATTACGTTCATGAACTTTGCGACTTCCTGATTACCGAACTTCGGGTCCGGCAGGATGACGCGCTTGGGAACCTCACGACGACGGGGCATTCTGTAACTCCTTGTCTCTTACTTGCCAGTCTTGGCGCGTTTCGCGCCGTACTTCGAGCGACTCTGCTTGCGGTCCTTGACACCAGCGGTATCCAGACTGCCGCGCACGATGTGATAACGCACACCAGGCAAATCCTTCACACGACCGCCGCGCACCAGAACCACCGAGTGCTCCTGCAGGTTGTGACCCTCGCCACCGATGTAGCCAATGACCTCAAAGCCATTGGACAGACGCACCTTCGCCACCTTCCGCAAGGCGGAGTTCGGCTTCTTGGGCGTCGTGGTATAGACACGGGTACACACACCACGCTTCTGCGGGCAGGCCTCCATGGCCGGTACTTTGCTCTTCTCGATCGGAGCCTGACGCGGCTTCCGCACTAATTGGTTGATGGTCGGCATCTAACGCGTTCCCAACTAAATCGTACAACCTGGACAAATCAGCCCGCACTCGCGCGAGTGCGCGAAGTGGTGGGCTGGCCGGAAAAAAGACTGCGGATAGTATTTGTGATTGCAAGACCTGTCAAGCCTGCAATCACATCCTCTCTGCCGCTCAGGCGTCGTCTCCATCGCCTTCGAGCACGATCACCACTTCCTCGCCCTGCTGGGGCATCTGGAAGTCGATGCTGTGAGCCTGCCCCTTGCGGGTTCGGTGATAGGCCAGTCCGGTACCCGCCGGGATCAGACGACCCACGATGACGTTTTCCTTCAGGCCACGCAGGTCGTCCTTCTTGGCCATGATGGCCGCCTCGGTCAGCACGCGCGTGGTCTCCTGGAAGGAGGCAGCGGAGATGAAGGAGTCGGTGGACAACGAAGCCTTGGTGATACCAAGCAGGATGTTGTCGTGCGCGGCCGGCAATTTGCCATCGGCCATCACGCGGTCGTTCTCCTGCAGGAATTCGGACCGCTCCACCTGCTCACCCAGGATAAAGCCGGTATCGCCCGGATCCGACACATTGACCCGACGCAACATCTGGCGCACCACGACCTCGATGTGCTTGTCGTTGATCTTCACGCCCTGCAGGCGGTACACGTCCTGGACCTCGTCGATGATGTACCGCGCCAGGGCTTCGATGCCCTGCAGGCGCAGGATGTCATGCGGGTCGGGCGGTCCGTCGACGATGGTTTCGCCCTTCTGCACGATCTGGCCATCATGGACGGGTACATGCTTGTCCTTGGGGCTCAGATACTCGTGCGGCACACCATCCAGG
>CAZONS010000345.1:0-3843 GCA_964581195.1 uncultured Thiobacillus sp.
CCTGCAAGACCAGTTCCGCCTGCTTGCCGAGATCGCGCGCGAGTTCCCGCACGGTCAACACCAGGGGTTTGAGCACGCTTTCCGCCGAGACCATGCGCAGGGCGCGCACATCCTCGCGCAGGCCGATGGCCAGCGGCCGCAATTGCGCCATGGTGGCGCGCAGGCCACGCTGCATGGCGTCCGCGAGGTGGCTGATCTCCAGGATCAGGTCGCTGGCCTCGAACAGGAGGTGCCGGTCCTGGGGGATGCCGGAAGCGTGCTGGTCGGCGAGGGCGGTCAGGCTCTGGTCGCGCGTTTGACCGATCCGTTCCCAGAGTTGCCGCAGGCGACGCGACAGGTCGAGTTGCTGGCGACTGGCCTGGTAATGATCGTCGATCCGGATCTTGCTGGCCTGCAGTTCCTCCGCCAGATCGGCGATGCGGTCCAGACGCGAGACCGGCAGTCGGATGGTGTCCGGCAGGGGGCGCGTCGGGATCACCGTCGGCGCCGACGGCGGCGCGGGATGGGTCGCCACGGCGAGCGGGGCGCCGGCGGCCACCGCGCGCACCCGCTGCGACAGTTCGAGGCCATCCTGGCCGATGGGGGAGCCCGAGGTTTCCGCCGCGACCATGTGGCGTATGCCATCGACGGCGGCGAGGCACAGTTCCACCAGCCCGGCCCGCGGTTTGACGGTTTCCCGCTTCAGCCCGGCGAACAGATCCTCCAGCGCGTGCGCCATCTCCGCCGACTGTTCGAGGCCTACGCCACGCGCCGCGCCCTTGATGTTGTGGGCATCGCGGAAAATCGCGTCGACCAGCTTCGCGCGCGTCTCCCCGTCCGCCTGTTCCAGTGCCAGCAAGCCGTCGATGATGGCCTGCAGACGTTCCTCCAGCTGGGCGCCGAAGGTCTCCAGCAGTTGCCGCATCAGGCGTGGGTCGATATTGGTGCGCATGCTCAGGTCGATCGGGGGTTGGCGGCGCGCGGCCGCTGGCGCGCGGCCGGTGGGGGCGAGGTCCGGTCGCGGCGCTTGGGCGCGCGCCCTGTCCTGGAACCGTGGACCGCCATCGGCTCGCTCCTCAAACCTTGTACAGGCTCGCCACGGCGGACAGCCTTTGCGCCATGTGGGAGAGCTCGTCGGTGGCGGCGCGGGTCTGCTCGGTCGCGCTGACGAAGCGCGTGGTGACGGCGTGGATGTCACTCATCGCGGTGGCGATCTGCGCGATGCCGGCCGACTCCTGACGGACGGCGGCCACGATCTGGCGGCTGCCCAGGCTGGTGTCGCGCACCACGGTTTCCAGGCCGCGAATCGCCTCGCCGGCGCGCTGTACCAGTTCGAGGCCGTGCACCACCCCCTTGGCGCCGTCCTCGGTGGCCATCACCGCGCGATCGGTGGCGTGGCGGATTTCCTCCAGGATGTGCTGTACCTGTTCGGTGGATGCCTGCGACTGTTCCGCGAGCTGCTTCACCTCGGTGGCGACCACGGCGAAGCCCAGACCCGCCTCGCCGGCACGGGTGGCCTCGATCGCGGCGTTGAGCGAGAGCAGGCGCAACTGGCGGGCGATGCCACCGACGACCGAGGTGATCTCGCCGATGCGCTGGGTCTGTTCGTTGAGGGAAAGTATGGTGCGGGCAATGGCGTCCACCTTGAGGTTCACTTCCGTGATGCCGACGATGCTGGCCTCCACCACGCGGCGCCCGTTTTCGCCCTCGCTTCGCGCCCGTTCCGCCATCTCGCCCAGGCGCTGCGCTTTCTCCAGGGTCTGCGCGGAGGTGGCGCGGATCTGCTCCAGCGTGGTCATGGTCTCGTTGACCGAGGCGGCCTGCTCGCTCGCGCCCGTGGACTGCGCCGCCACGGCGCTGTGCATCTGGCTGACGGTGCTCACCAGGGTGCTGCCGGTCTCGCGTACCCGCGAGGCCAGGTTGGCGAGACCTTCCGCCATGTGATTGAGGCTGCCGGCCAGGCGGCCGAGGGTGTCGTCGCCTTCCCGCAGGCGACCGACGAGGTCGCCGGCGGCGATGCGCTGGGCGAAATGCTGGATTTCCAGGCCATGTCGTTCCAGCTCCGCGCTGGTATCGCGCTCGCGTTGCAGCTGCCGGCGCTGTTCGGTGACCAGTTGCGCGAGTTGATCGCGCAGGGCGTCCAGCCCCTGTCCCAGTTCGCCCAGTTCGTCACTGCTCTTCGGCGGCAGCGAGACGTTGAAGTTGCCGCTGGCGATGCCGCGCATGGCGGTGAGCAGCCAGCGCGAGTTGCCGCTGACATTGCGCGCCACCCGAGCGATCAGCCACAGGCTGGGCGGGATCGGCAGCAGGGCGCCGAGCACGATCAGGATCAGGCGCAGGCGGCTGGACGCTTCCAGATCGCCGGTCAGGCTGGCGAGATAGCGGGCGAAGGCGATCTCCACGTCATGCAGGCGTTCCATGCGGCAGGATGTCTGCTCGAACCAGGTTTCCGCGCCGGGGCGGGCGCCGGTCGCCGCGCCGCGCAGGGCGGCGCGCAGCGCCGGCAGGGCGCGCGCGCAACCGGTCTGTTCGGCGTCTCGCCAGGCGCGGCGGATGTTTTCCGGCGCCTGGGACTGAAACTGCTCGAGCAGGAGATGCTGCCGGGCTTCGAGTTCGATCATCCGGGTGTCATGCCGCCCATCGCCTCCCCGGGCCAGGGCGCGGGCGCCCTCGGCGCGTTCCTGGCCGGCGGCTTCCTTGGCCTGTATCAGCCAGCGGTAGGCGGCGAACTGGCGGCCGACGTCGATGTCGGTCTTGTGGGCGGCCAATTCCTCGAGCGCGCCGAGCAGGAAGTGGATCGCCTGGCCATAGCCCTCCCTGGCGCGGGTGTCCGACAGGCCGTTGCGATCGATCTCGCCGCGCAGGCGCAGCAGGTCTTCATGCCGTTCGAGCAACAGCTTTTTCGAGAACGATGGATGGATGGACGCGGCCTTCCGCTCGACCGACTCCAGGGCCCGCCAGGCGTCGTCGGTAAGCTTGCGTTGCAGGAGCAGTCGCGCCTTGTCGCGGTCGTCCTGCCTGGCCATGGCCAGACTGGTGCGACCGCGCTCGGCCTGCAGGGCGTGGACCAGGTCGCCGATCGCCAGCGACAAGGTGCCCGCGCGCGCCAACTCCGCCACGCCCGCATGCTGTCGGGATTCCTGCCAGATCGCATGCGCGGTGAACAGGAAGAGGGCGATCATGGGCAGGGTCAGCACGGCGACCAGCTTGTCGCGCATGGAGAGGTTTTCCACCCGGATCACGGCCGTCTCCCGGGAAGGTCCGACCCCGCCGGCCGGACCGCCGCGCGCGGCACCCGGTCCCGCGGTTGGGCGCGGCGCGGTCTCGCGATTTCAGGGCGCGGCCTCATCGGGCGGCCCCCCCGCTCGAGTGCCGGCTCTTCGCCTCGATGATGTCGAGCAGTTCGACGATGCGGCCGGAGAGGGCGCGTACCCGCTGCATGACCAGGGCCGCGTTGGGATGCTGGCCTTCATTGTGTTGATGCACCACTTCGCGGATCAGATCGTGCAATTCACGATGCGGCGTATCCAGGGCAAGCATTTCCGGAATGTGGCCGTAGCGCTGCAGGCCTTCGCTGTCGTACCAGTGGCCCAGTTGGCAGTGATGATGGGATACCGCCTCCTCCTCGCTCAAGGCGCCGTTGCCGGCCAGGAAGGCGTCCAGCCGCGCCACCCAGGTGAGATGCATGGTGCGGGCGCGGTCGAAATCGAAGTGGGCGCCATCCACCCGGAACAGTTTCACCATGTTCTGCAGCAGAGCGGCGTAGTCGGTGAGCTGGTCGGTGGCGGCCTCGGTCTGGTGGGTGGCGGCGACGAACTGGCTGGTGACATGGCCGATGTCGCCCATGGCGATGCGGATCTGGTC
>CAZONS010000346.1:0-3838 GCA_964581195.1 uncultured Thiobacillus sp.
TCTTGGATTTCTGGAAGGCTTCGAGCACCTTCAGGCGCTTGGCCAGCTTCTTGATCTTGGTATCGGAACTGGTCTTCTCCAGATCGCCGCGCAACTTTTCGACTTCCGCCGGCAGATCGATACCCTTGAGCAGGTCACGCACGCCTTCGGCGCCCATGCCGGCCTTGAATTCATCGCCGTACTCTTCCAGCTTCGCCAGGTAGTCGTCCTCGGTCAGCAACTGGCCCTTGTTCAGGGGAGTCATGCCGGGGTCTGTCACCACGTAGGCTTCGAAATAGAGGACACGCTCGATGTCGCGCAGGGTCATGTCCAGCACCATGCCGAGACGGCTGGGCAGGGACTTGAGGAACCAGATGTGCGCGACCGGGCTGGCCAGTTCGATGTGGCCCATGCGTTCCCGGCGCACCTTCGCCTGGGTCACTTCGACGCCACACTTCTCGCAGATGACACCGCGATGCTTGAGTCGCTTGTATTTTCCGCAGAGGCATTCGTAGTCCTTGATCGGACCGAAGATCTTGGCGCAGAACAGACCGTCGCGCTCCGGCTTGAAGGTCCGGTAGTTGATGGTCTCGGGCTTCTTCACCTCGCCAAAGGACCAGGCGCGGATTTTGTCGGGGGAAGCGAGGCCGATCTTGATGGCGTCGAATTCCTCTTCCTGGGTGACCTGTTTGAAGAGATCGAGTAGAGCTTTCATTTGCGTCTCCGTGAGGCGTTAGGCGTTAGGCGTGAGGCGGGGGGAGGTTGTTGCGGCCTCGCCCCTCACCCCTCACGCCTCACTGAATCAATAGCGTTCCAGATCGATGTCGATTGCCAGCGACCGGATTTCCTTCACCAGCACGTTGAACGATTCCGGCATGCCGGCATCGATCCTGTGCTCGCCCTTGACGATGTTCTCGTACACCTTGGTACGACCGGTGACATCGTCCGACTTGACGGTGAGCATTTCCTGGAGCGTGTAGGCGGCGCCGTACGCTTCCAGCGCCCACACTTCCATCTCGCCGAAACGCTGGCCACCGAACTGCGCCTTGCCGCCCAGCGGCTGCTGGGTAACCAGGGAGTAGGGGCCGGTGGAACGCGCGTGCATCTTGTCGTCGACCAGGTGGTGCAGCTTCAGCACGTGCATGATGCCGACCGTCGTGGTGCGATCGAAGGCGTCGCCGGAGCGGCCGTCATACAACTGAACCTGCGTCTTGGCCGGGGTGAAGCCGAGTTTCTGTGTACGCGTGTCGGCATCGCTGTAGGCCAGGTCGAGCATGGACTGGATGTCTTCCTCGGAGGCGCCGTCGAAGACCGGGGTGGCGAAGGGAACGCCCTTGGTCAGGTTGCCGGCCATTTCCAGGATTTCACCATCGGTCAGGCCCGCGACGTCCTCGGTCTTGCCGGATACGTTGTAGACCTTGTCGAGGAACTTGCGCACCTCGGAAGCCTTGGCCTGCGCCTGGAGCATCTCGTCGATCCGCAGTCCGAGGCCGCGCGACGCCCAGCCCAGGTGCACTTCGAGAATCTGTCCGACGTTCATCCGCGAGGGCACGCCCAGCGGGTTCAGGACGATGTCCACTGGCGTGCCATCGGCCATGAACGGCATGTCTTCCACTGGCACGATCTTGGAGATCACACCCTTGTTACCGTGACGACCCGCCATCTTGTCACCAGGCTGCAGACGACGCTTCACGGCCAGGTAGACCTTGACCATCTTGATCACGCCCGGGGCCAGTTCGTCGCCCTGGGTCAGCTTGCGTTTCTTGGTTTCCAGCATCTGGGCGAAGTCGGCGCGCTGCTTGTCGAGACCGTCCTTGATGCCCTCCATCTGGCGAGAGACCTCCTCGTCCGTGGCGCGGATATCGAACCAGTCGTGCGGATTCAGCTCGTCCAGGTAGGCGGCGGTGATTTCGGCGCCCTTGCCCAGCTTCTTCGGGCCGCCCTTGGCGGTCTTGCCGATCAGCATGCGACGCATACGCGCGAAGGCATCCTCCTCGACGATGCGCATCTGGTCGGCCAGATCCTTTTGATACTTGCGCAACATCTCGTCGATGATCTGGTTGGCCCGGCTGTCACGTTCGATGCCCTCGCGCGTGAACACCTGCACGTCGATCACCGTGCCGCTCATGCCGGTCGGCACGCGCAGAGACGTGTCCTTCACGTCGGAAGCCTTCTCCCCGAAGATCGCGCGCAGCAGTTTCTCTTCCGGCGTCAGCTGGGTTTCACCCTTGGGGGTGACCTTGCCCACCAGCACATCGCCGGCGGTGACTTCGGCGCCGACATAGACGATGCCGGCTTCATCGAGACGACCCAGTTGCAGCTGCGAAAGACTGGAAATATCGCGAGTGATTTCCTCGGCGCCCAGCTTGGTGTCGCGCGCCACCACATTGAGTTCCTCGATGTGGATGGAGGTGTAGCGATCCTCGGCGACAACGCGCTCGGAGATGAGGATGGAGTCCTCGAAGTTGTAACCGTTCCAGGGCATGAACGCGACCAGCATGTTCTGCCCCAACGCCAGCTCGCCCTTGTCTGTGGACGCGCCATCGGCAATCACGTCACCGCGTTCGATCTTGTCGCCCGGGCGAACCAGCGGCCGCTGGTTGATGTTGGTGTTCTGGTTGGAACGCTGATACTTGGTCAGGGTATAGATGTCCACACCCACTTCACCGGCGGCGGTTTCGTCGTCGTTGACGCGGACCACCACACGGCTGGCGTCGACATAGTCGACCATGCCGCCACGCCGCGCGGTCACGACGGTGCCCGAGTCGACCGCCGCGGTACGCTCGATACCGGTACCCACCAGCGGCTTGTCCGGACGCAGACAGGGAACGGCCTGGCGCTGCATGTTGGAACCCATCAGCGCGCGGTTCGCATCGTCGTGCTCGAGGAACGGAATCAGCGACGCGGCGACCGAGACGATCTGCGACGGCGCGATGTCCATGTACTCGATGCGATCCGGCATCGCCAGCGTGAATTCGTTGCGGCTGCGGCAGGAAACCAGGTCACCGCTGAAGGCGCCCTTTTCATCCAGTTCCGCGTTGGCCTGGGCGATCACGTACTGGCTTTCCTCGATCGCGGAGAGGTACTCGATCTGATCGGTGACCTTGTGGTCCTCCACCTTGCGATACGGCGTTTCGATGAAACCGTATTCATTGGTGCGGGCGAACAGCGCCAGGGAGTTGATCAGGCCGATGTTCGGGCCTTCCGGCGTCTCGATCGGGCAGACCCGGCCATAGTGGGTCGGGTGCACGTCGCGTACCTCGAAGCCCGCGCGCTCTCGGGTCAGACCGCCGGGGCCCAGCGCGGAGATGCGCCGCTTGTGGGTAATCTCGGACAGCGGGTTGGTCTGGTCCATGAACTGCGAGAGCTGGCTGGAGCCAAAGAACTCCTTGATGGCCGCCGAGATCGGCTTCGCGTTGATCAGGTCGTGCGGCATCAGGTTGTCGCTCTCGGCCTGGTTCAGACGCTCCTTGACCGCGCGTTCCACACGCACGAGACCGGCACGGAACTGGTTCTCCGCCAGTTCACCGACGGAACGCACACGGCGGTTGCCGAGGTGGTCGATATCGTCGATCTCACCACGGCCATTGCGCAGTTCGACCAGAATCTTGATCACCGCGACGATGTCCTTGGCGGACATGGTGAAACGCTCCTCGACACGGGCGTTGAGCGCCTTCGGGTCGAGGCCGACGGACTTCAGATGCTTGTTGAGGTCGGCGAGGCGGGCCTCGGCCTCCTCGCGGGTCGCGATGTCATCGAGGTGAGCCTTGGACAGACTGGCTTCCGGACAGATCTGGAAGTAGCCACGCAGCGCGGCGGCCAGTTTGTTCTCACGGTGATGGGTCGGGAACACGATCTG
>CAZONS010000347.1:0-3820 GCA_964581195.1 uncultured Thiobacillus sp.
TACACCCTGGGTGCCAATGTGGAAAATCTGCTTCTAACTGGCACAGGCACGATCAATGGTACAGGCAATGAACTAAACAACACGCTTACCGGCAATTCCGCCGCCAATATCCTGATCGGTGGTTCCGGCGATGACAGTCTGGATGGGAAGGAGGGTGCCGATATTCTGATTGGAGGCCCCGGACATGATCGCTATTACATCGATGAGATTGGTGAGATGATTGTCGAACTAGCAAATGAAGGACAAGACCACGTCTATAGTTCTGTAAGCCATGTATTGGGCCCAGACCTGGAGTCGCTGACGCTTACAGGAAGCGCGGAAACCAATGCGACTGGCAATAGTCTCAACAACCGATTATTCGGCAACCCGGCCGCGAACATTCTTGACGGGGGCGCCGGATCCGACCAGATGCATGGCGGAGCGGGAAACGACTACTACTTTGTCGACAATAGCAAGGATGTAATCATCGAGCTAAGCAATGAGGGCACGGACACCGTGTGCAGCCAAATCAACTGGACCTTGGGTGCTCATCTGGAACATCTTGTTTTATCTGGTAATTCAGCACGAAACGGCACAGGCAATGAGCTTGACAACGTACTGATCGGCAACAACGCAAACAATGTACTCGCTGGAAACCAAGGTAACGACACGCTTGACGGAGGGCCGGGAGCAGATTACCTGACCGGCGGCAAGGGCGATGACACTTATATCGTCGACAACATCGGCGACGTTGTCAGAGAAATCCCAGGCCAGGGCAACGACACGGTATTCAGCTCGATCAATTTCAACATCAGCGGCGGAGAAATTGAAAATCTCGTCCTCGCGGGCTGGCATGACATTGATGGCATTGGCAACGAACTGAACAATCGCATCACTGGAAACTCAGGCTCCAACCGGTTACACGGCATGGGGGGTAACAACATCCTGGATGGCGGACCTGGGAATGATGTGCTCATGGGCGACAAGGGAAGTGACACTTACCTGTTTGACCGCGGGTATGGGATCGATACGATCGAAGATTACGACCCATTCGCCTTTTCCGGTTCGACCATCCAGCAGGACATCGTCCGGTTCGGTGCCAATATCCGCTACGACCAGATCTGGTTCACGCGGAATGGAAACGATCTGGAAGCACTGATCATTGGCACCGCGGACAAACTGACCGTGAAGAATTGGTATCAGGGAAGCATGGCCCGCATGGAGCAGTTGATCGCGTATAGCCCAGTACCGGAAGCGCCTCTTCCCCTCTCCCCCGACACGCTGATCGACACTGTAGCCCCTCTGGAGGCTGAGATTTCATTCATGACACGCACCTTGCTCGACAGCCAGGTGGACGCCCTGGTCCAAGCCATGGCCGCCTTCTCGCCCCCCGCCGCCGGCCAGACCAGCTTGCCGGACACCTATCGACAGGCGTTGGCGCCGGTGCTGGCGGCGAACTGGCAGTAAGCTGATGTGCCGGCAGGCGGCCCGCTCGCGGGCAGCCTGCCGGAGAGCAGGACAAGCCACACCCACAAACAATTACAGGGAAGTCATTCATGCCAACCGACTCCGGCGCGGTCGCCCCATGCCCCGACCCCGGCCTCTTCTGCCTTTCCATGCTCGCCCGTTTCCACGGCATCAGTGTGGAGCCCGCGCAACTGGCCCACGAATTCGGCGACGGCCGGCCGTTCGGCACCACCGAAATCCTCCTCGCCGCCAAGAAGCTGGGCCTCAAGGCCAAGACGATAAACACCTCCGTTCAACGCCTGCCCACCACGCCGCTGCCGGCGCTGGCCATCGGCCACGACGGCGACTATTTCATCCTCGCCCGCTGCGACGACGGCCAGGCCCTGGTCCACGACCCCGCCAGCCCTCGCCCGGAGTCGCTCAGCCTCGAACAATTCGAACAACGCTGGTCCGGCGACCTCATCCTCTTCACCTCGCGCGCCAGCCTCGCCGGCGAACTGGCCCGGTTCGACTTCACCTGGTTCATCCCGGCCATCGTCAAATACCGGCGGCTGCTCGGTGAAATCCTCCTCGTCTCCTTCGCCCTGCAGCTCTTCGCCCTGGTCACCCCCCTGTTCTTCCAGGTGGTGATGGACAAGGTGCTGGTGCATCGTGGCTTGTCCACCCTCGACGTCATCGCCGTGGGCCTCCTGGTGGTGATGATCTTCGAATCCGTGCTCTCGGGCCTCAGAAGCTACGTCTTCGCCCACACCACCAGCCGCATCGACGTGGAACTGGGCGCGCGCCTGTTCCACCACCTTTTGCACCTGCCGCTGGCCTACTTCCAGGCCCGCCGCGTCGGCGACTCGGTGGCGCGGGTGCGGGAACTGGAGAACATCCGCCAGTTCCTCACCGGCAACGCCATCACCGTGGTGCTGGACGTGCTGTTCTCGGTCGTCTTCATCGCCGTGATGCTGTTCTACAGCGGCTGGCTGACCGGGGTGGTGCTCGCCTCGCTGCCCTTGTACGGGCTGATTTCCCTGTTCGTCCCCCCCCTGCTGCGCGCCCGCCTCGACGAGAAATTCAATCGCGGCGCCGAGAACCAGGCCTTCCTGGTGGAAGCGGTGTCCGGCATCGACACCCTCAAGGCCATGGCGGTGGAACCGCGGATGACGCGGCATTGGGACACCCAGCTCGCCGCCTATGTCGCCGCCGGCTTCCGCGCCGCCACCTTGTCCACCCTGGCGCACGAGGGCGTGAGCCTGGTCGGCAAGCTGGTGACGGTCGCCACCCTCTGGCTGGGGGCGAGGCTGGTGATCGAGGGCCAACTGACGGTCGGCCAGTTGATCGCCTTCAACATGCTGGCCGGGCGGGTCGCGCAACCGGTCATGCGCCTGGCGCAGTTGTGGACCGACTTCCAGCAGACCGGGATTTCGGTGCGGCGCCTGGGCGACATCCTCAACACCCGTACCGAGGTAGCCGGAGACAAGTCCGCCCTGCCGCAATTGGCCGGACGCATCGAATTCGACCAGGTGGGATTCCGCTACCGCGCCGACGGCGCGGAGGTGCTGCGCGGGGTCAGCCTCGCCATCGCGCCGGGCGAGGTGATCGGCGTGGTCGGCCGGTCCGGTTCCGGCAAGAGCACCCTGGCGAAGCTGATCCAGCGCCTCTACGTGCCGGAACGCGGGCGGGTGCGGGTGGATGGCATGGATCTGGCGCTGGCCGAGGCCTCAAGCCTGCGCCGCCAGATCGGCGTGGTGTTGCAGGAGAACGTGCTGTTCAACCGCCGCATCCGCGACAACATCGCGCTGGCCGACCCCGGCGCGCCCCTGGAGGCGGTGATCGCGGTGGCGAAGCTGGCCGGCGCGCACGAGTTCATCCTGGAACTACCGGAAGGCTACGACACGCTGGTGGGGGAACACGGCGCCACCCTCTCCGGCGGCCAGCGCCAGCGCATCGCCATCGCCCGCGCCCTGATGGGCGACCCGCGCATCCTGATCTTCGACGAGGCGACCAGCGCGCTGGACTACGAGTCGGAACGCATCGTCCAGCGGAACATGCGGGCGATCTGCCGGGGGCGGACGGTGATCGTCATCGCCCATCGTTTGAGTGCCGTGCGCGACGCGGACCGCATCGTGGTGATCGAGCGCGGCCAGATCGTGGAGCAGGGCACACATGCCGAACTGCTGCGCCACCAGGCCGGGCATTACAGCCGGCTGCATCGCTTGCAGATGGCGTGAATGGCAAATCCGTAGCCCGGATGCAGCAGCGGAATCCGGGAGCCTGGCGCATCGTTTCCCCGGATTCCGCTGCGCTGCATCCGGGCTACTCGCTACATTTCCAACCGCCACCCCACCCACCATGAAACGCCAAGCCACCTTCGACCTCCTCACCC
>CAZONS010000348.1:0-3814 GCA_964581195.1 uncultured Thiobacillus sp.
CCGCGGCCTATACCTTCGTCACCAGCGGCGGCGACGTCACCATGGTCTGGGAAGATCGCTTCAGCGGCCGCACCGGCGCCCCGGTCTTCGGCAGCGCCAACTTCGACGCCGACACCACCCAGTCCACCCTGGGCGACCGCAACGGCGACGGCTTCACCCTCGAACAACTGTTCACCAACGCCGTCCTGCCCAAGGGCGCCAAGATGTGGGGCCTGGCGGAAAACCTGAACGTCTCGGTCGCCAACACGGGCGGCTTCGGCGTCGCCATCAACATGAAGTGGAACTCGGGCGCCACCTTCGCCCAGTACGTGGCCAACACCGTCAGCCATGAAATCGGCCACACCTTCGGCCTGAAGGACGCCTACACCAACGTCGCTGCTCCCTACCCGGCGCCGAACACGGCGGGCGCCGATGCCACCGGCAACACCAAGCCGTTCGACCTGATGATGTCCGGCGGACCGAACGACCCCGATCTCACCTTCCTGCCGCAGAACAAGGTGCTGCTGCAGGCCGCCATGGGCATCCAGAGCGATTACAGCACCACGCTGCTCGACGCGATCCAGCAATACCGCGACACCATCAACCTGCCCAGCAACGTCAACGGCGTGCGCGAGGACGGCATTTCCGTGCCGTTCGGCGAGATCGACCCCGTACCGACCCCGCTGCCCGCCATCGCCCTGCTGAACGGCGATGTCATCTATTTTTACGATGAAGACCCCGCCCTGTCGCTCGGCGAGACCATCGCCGACGGGACGGGTGGCGCCTTGATCACCGCCGACTATGAACTGCGCAACGTCGGCTACGCGCCGCTGCATATCTCCAGTCTTGCCTTCGAGAATGGCGCGACCGGTTTCTCCGTGGTCGACACCGGCCTGCTGACCACGCCCATCGCACCCGGCGCGAGCGCCACCCTGCGCCTCGTCTTCGATCCCGGCGTGGCCGGCGAGGCGGGTGACACGCTGACCATCAGCAGCAACTCCGTGCTCGGCTCCAGCTTCCACATCGCTCTGGATGCCAGTGCCCTCGTCAACACCCCGGTCGCCGTCGCCACGGTCGCCGGCAACAACAACTTCGGCGGCATGCGGGTCGGCGGCGCCGCGCTCGACCGCCACGATGTCATCCGCATCACCAATGAAGGCGGCCAGGCGCTCACCATCAACTCGATCACCCTGACCGAAGGCAATAACAGCTTCACCCTGCTGGACCTGCCCGCCGATCTGAGCACCACGCCGATCGTGTTGCAGACGGGCGAGAGCATGACCTTTGGCGCCCGCTTCCATGCCGAACAACTCGGCCTGCTGCGCGGCATCGTCGAAATCGGCAGCGACGACCCCGCGACCGCGATCCTGCGCGCCAGTCTGGTTGGTACCGGCGTGGCGAGCGTGGTCTACCCGGACTGGGGCGACGACTATGTCACCGTCGCCACCAGCGGCGTCACCACCAACGTCCTGCGCGATCGCAGCAGCGAAGCCGGCAATTTCGATTTCTTCCTGCCGCCGCTGACCGATTACGAACTGAGCATCTACGACCCCGACACCGGTCTCTACAGCCACAGCTACGGCAAGACCAAGGCTTCCGGGCAGCGCAGCGACATGACCGCGAGCATCGTCTTCGGCCCCAGCACGGCGAAGGACTCCGATTTCGACGGCCTGCCCGACGACATCGAATTCGCCATCGGCAGCAATCTCAACGGCAAGGACACCGACCGCGACGGGCTCGATGACTTCACCGAGATACAGCAAGGCCTCGATCCGCTCGGCGGCCTCGGCATCCCGGTCGGCGTCGTCGCCGCGACTACCCTGCAGGGCAGCGCGCAAGCCGTCGCGGTCGCGGCGAACACCGCCAACCCGACCCAGCTCACCGCCTATGTGGCCACCGGCAATTACGGCCTGGCGCTGGTCAATGTCTCGCAGATCACCTCCCCCGGCCTGCTCACCGAACTCGACCTGCCCGGCAACAACACCGACGTCGCCGTCGACGCCGCGCGCGGCATCGCGGTGGTGGCCGGCAACGAAGCCGGCCTGCATCTGGTGAACATCACCAACGCCAACGCCCCCGCCCTGTTGCAAACCCTGACTTTCGACGGCGCCGCCACCCGCGTCGTGCTGCGTGACGGCATCGCCTACGTCGCGGCCGGCGACAGCATCGTCGGCGTCGACATCAATACCGGCGAAACCACCCAGACGCTCGATTTCGGCAACATCGGCGGCAGCAACCTGGTCGATCTCGTCTTCGAGGGCGACACCCTCTACAGCACCGACAGCCAGCGCAATCTGCGCGCCATGAGCCTCGCCGGCGAGACCTTGACCGTGCGCGACAGCCTGGCCCTGAGCGAAGGCAACGGCCGTCTGTTCGTCGGCAACGGCATCGCCTACATCGCCGCCGGCAATGGCGGCGTCGGCGGCTATCTGACGGTCGATGTCTCCAACCCGGACAACCTCACCGCGCTCTCTCCCGTCGACGACAACAGCATCGCCGGCACCGCCCTGGCGCTCAACGGCTCCGGCCTGGGCATCAGCGTCGGCAGCAGCAATTTCGTCTTCGGCGGCTATCGCGCGCTCGATGTGATCGGCGTATCCGACCCGACCGATACCGGCGTCTTCCTCACCCGCATCGCCCTGCCGGCGGTTCCCTACGACATTGCCCTGGCCAATGGCATCGCCTTTGTCGCCGATGGCGGCAGCGGCCTGCAGATCGTCAACTACGTCGGCTTCGACACCCAGGGCGTGCCGCCCACGGTCTCCATCAGCGTCGACGGCATCGATGCCGATCCCGCCACCCCGGGCGTCCAGGTCCTCGAAGGCCGCTCGGTCCGGGTCGTGCCCAGCATCAGCGACGACGTGCAGGTGCGCAATGTCGAACTCCTGGTCAACGGCGTGGTGGTGTCCAACGACGTCGCCTTCCCCTTCGAACTGTTCGCCCAGACGCCCACCATCGCCGCCGGCGGCGGCACCCTCAACCTCCAGGTGCGCGCCACCGACACCGGCGGCAACAGCCGCCTGTCCAACCTCGTCAGCATGACCGTGGTGCCGGACACGTTCGCGCCTGAACTGGTTTCCAGCAGCGTGGCGGAAGGTGACCGCCGATTCTTCGTCAAGTCGATCAACCTCACCTTCGACGAACCGCTCGACACCACCCGCATCGATCCCGCCGGCATCAGCCTGCTGCGCGCCGGCGCCGACGGCCTGTTCGGCACGGCCGACGACATCCGCGAGACCGTAACCGTCGACTTCCGCGCCCAGGGCCAGGCCGTCTCCATCCTGCCCAGTGGCTACCTGCTGCCGGGCGACTATGAACTGCGCGTCGATAACACCCTGATCGCCGACCGCCCGGGCAACGTGCTGGCCGACGACATCCTGCTCCACTTCAACATCCGTCCCGCCAGCGACATCCGCGCAACGAGCGGCGTGGCGGAAGTCCCCACCGCGCCCTCCGCCAACCCCGGTCAACAGATCGGCTTCAGCGTGCCCTTCGATCCCAGCACCGCCAAAGCGGACTTCAAGGTCATCGACGCCAGCGGCAACAAATCCACCACCGCGGTAGCCGCCGCGCGCTGGGATGCCACGCTCGGCATCGCCTACTTCACCGTGCCCTGGAACGCGGTGACCGACGACGCCGTGGTCTATTCCATGGTGGGCAATGTCCGCACCGACTTCGCCGACGGCTCCTTCCTGCTGCAGATCATCCCGATCGTCAACGGCGTGGAAGTGAGTTCGGTGAGTTCGGATGGCAGCAGCGCGACGGTACAGCTCTACGGCTACGGTTTCGTCGAGGGCAACAACGGCGAGTACCGCTTCGGCACCGAGACGATCAC
>CAZONS010000349.1:0-3810 GCA_964581195.1 uncultured Thiobacillus sp.
TGGCGGGCGGCGTCTATCTGGCGACCGTCCTGCTACTCGACGGCTACTACCTGGCGCTGGTCTGGCGGCTCTACCGCCACTACTCGGACGCCCTGGCGCGGCGCGCCTTCGCCTGGTCCATCCTCTACCTGGCTCTGCTGTTCGCGGCCCTGTTGCTGGATCACTTTCTGGTGCCGCCGCTCTGAAATTCAGTCTTGCACCAGTTCACGGTAGGCGTGCCAGGAGGCGTGGCCCAGCACCGGGAAGATCACCGCCAGGCCGATGAAACCGGTGGCGATGCCGATACCGGTCAGCACCACGATGGTGGCCGCCCAGACCAGCATGGCCACGGGGTTCTCACGCACCACCCAGAGGCTGGTCATCATGGCGGTGACGACATCCACGCGGCGATCCATCAGCATCGGCAGGGACACCACGCCGATGGCGAAGACCAGCGCGGCGAGCACGCCGCCGACCAGTAAGAACGGCACCACGAAACCGAGGTTCTCGGACGAGAACAGCCAGACCAGGCTGGCTTCCGGCACCGGGCTGGCGCCCAGGTGGACGCCCACCAGAATCGCGGAGAGGCGTTCCCAGACGCTGATGCTGAAAACCAGGAAGAAGGCGAACAGACCGATCGATGACAGGTTGTCCCGGGTCGAGGCGAAGGTCTTTTCTCCGGGCCGCTCGCGGCGGCGCGACAGGTCGTAGAACACGATCGCCAGGAAGGGGGAAACCAGCAGGAAGCCGGAGACCAGGGTCATCGCCAGATGGTGATGCGTCCAGGTGAGCGAGACGAGGCCCAATCCGAGCAGCGCGAAGATCACGCCATAGGCCAGGGATTGCGACCAGTCGTGCCTGAAATCCTTCCAGCCCGATCCGAGCCAGGCCCAGGGCCGATTCCAGGCGACCTGGTTCAGACAGGGCAGGGCGATATGCGGGCTGCTGGGGCATACGGTTGACGTGGGCATGGGCAAGCTCCTTTGCGTGGTCGGGATCGCCTCGGCAATAAATCCTTAGCAATATAGTCAAGTATTGACGACTCTCCTCAGGAGTCAAGTTTCGTCAGCCCTGCCGGCGGTCCCCGTCGGCAGGGCTGGCTGTTCCGATTCCTGTTTCACGCTGGTGCGTGACGCACCAAAACAAACCGCCTTCGACCCCTCGCCGGCTGCCGTTCTCCCGGCTCGATCGGGTGATTCCCCGGAAAACCGGGGGGGCGCGCGGCGCTGGGGGTATTGGCATGGATGCTGCTAATCGAGTGTTACTGAACGTCAAATCAGTAACACCCAACCTCAAGGAGTCCACCATGGTTAACAAGCGATTCATCCCCCAGGTCAAGCGTTGGGCCGCCCGGCTGCTGCTCCCCCTGCTCGCGGCGGGCGCGGTGTCGGCGCAGGCGGCGGCGCCGTTGAAGATCGGTTACAGCGACTGGCCGGGCTGGGTGGCGTGGCAGGTCGCCATCGACAAGGGCTGGTTCAAGCAGGCCGGCGTGCCGGTGACCTTCGAGTGGTTCGACTATTCCGCCTCCATGGAGGCCTTCGCGGCCGGCAAGATCGACGCCGTCACCATGACCAATGGCGATGCCCTGGTCACCGGCGCGGCCGGTGGCAAGAGCGTCATGGTCATGCTGACCGACTACTCCAACGGCAACGACATGATCATCGGCAAGCCGGGCGTGCGCTCCGTGAAGGCCCTGAAGGGCAAGAAGGTGGCGGTGGAAATGGGCTTCGTCGAGCACCTGCTGCTGCTCAACGGCCTCAAGAAGGCCGGGCTGAAGGAATCCGACGTCACCCTGGTCAACGCCAAGACCAACGAAATGCCGCAGATGCTGGCCTCCGGCGATGTCGCCGCCGTCGGCGCCTGGCAGCCCATCGCCGGCCAGGCCATCAAGTCGGTGCCGGGCGCGCGTCCGATCTACACCTCCGCCGACGAACCCGGCCTGATCTACGACGTCCTCGCCGTCAGCCCGGTCAGCGCCAAGCAGCGCCGCGCCGACTGGGTCAAGGTCGTGAAGGTGTGGGACAAGGTGGTCAAGTACATCAACGACCCGAAGACGCAGCCGGATGCCGTGAAGATCATGGCCGCCCGCGTCGGCGTCTCGCCCGAGACCTATCTGCCCCTGCTCAAGGGCACCAAGCTGCTGAGCCTGGCCGACGCGAAGAAGATCTACGTGAAGGGGGAGGGTTTCAAGACGCTGTACGGCTCTTCGAAGATCGCGGATGCCTTCAACGTGGCCAACGATGTCTACAAGACCCCGCAGGACATCGATAGCTACCTCGACGCCTCCTTCACCAACGCCAAGTAAGCCGGGGCGGAGCGGAAATGAGCCTGATCGCCCACTGGATCGACGCCGGCGCGCGCAAGCGTACCCTGCTGGCGATCGGCTCCTTCCTGCTGCCCTTGCTGGTCTGGTGCCTGGTCAGCTATGTGCCCTTCATCTGGCATCCCAAGGTGGAGATCACCGAGCCGGGGGGCATCGACTACTTCCAGGTGGGCATGCTGCTCGACCGCGCCCAGTTCGAGGACGAGGCAGTCTATGCCCGCGAGGAGAACCTGGCCCCGCCCGCCGGCATTCCCGCCAACCCCATCTACCTGCCGGCGCCGCACCAGGTGGCGCAGGCCTTCTACACCGGTTTCACCAAGGCGCCCGCGCAGAAGGACGCCCCCTGGCTGCACGAAAGCCTGTGGCACAGCATCCAGATCATCTTCTGGGGGTTTCTCATCTCCTCCATCATCGGCGTGCCGCTCGGCATCCTCGCCGGCACCTACGCCAGCTTCGGCCGCCTCTCCGAGCCCTTCATCGAATACTTCCGCTATCTGCCGGCGCCGGCCTTCGGCGCCCTGGCGGTGGCCATCCTCGGCATCTACGACGGCCCCAAGATCGCCATCATCGTCATCGGCACCCTGTTCCAGCAGGTGCTGATCATCGCCAACACCACCCGCAAGCTGGCGGCCACCCTCGTCGAGGCCGCCCGCACCCTGGGCACCCGCGGCCTCAGGCTGCTCACCAAGGTGGTGGTGCCCGGGATACTTCCCGACCTCTACCGCGACCAGCGCATCCTGCTCGGCTGGGCCTGGACCTATCTGATCGTCGCCGAGCTGATCGGCACCAGCTCGGGCATCACCTGGTACATCACCCAGCAGGCCCGCTACCAGCATTTCGACAACGTCTACGCCGCGATCATGATCATCGGCATCATCGGCTTCGGCACCGACCTGATCCTCGCCCGCCTGGGCAAGCGTCTGTTTCCCTGGGATCGCTCCCAGGACCGGAGATAAGCCATGAACCGGGAAATCAGCTACCTGGACCAGTCCGATGCCGTGCGCGCCCGCTTCGCGCGCATCAATCAGCGCGAGACCATCCTGGAGGTACGCGGCCTGGGCAAGCGTTACCGCTCCGCCCAGGGGGCGGTGGACGCCCTGCGCGACATCAACTTCAGTGTCCGCCGGCGCGAGTTCGTCTGCGTCATCGGTCCTTCCGGTTGTGGCAAATCCACCCTGGCCCGCATCCTCGCCGGCCTCGACCAGCACACCGCCGGCGAGGCCCTGCTCGACGGCAAGCCGATCACCGGCCCGGGTCAGGATCGCGGCATGGTGTTCCAGGGCTACTCCCTGTTTCCCTGGCTGACCGTGAAGAAGAACGTCATGTTCGGCCCGAAAATGAACGGTCGCGGCCACGACGAGGCGGAGCAGGACGCCCTGGTGTGGCTGGATCTGGTGGGCCTCACGAAATTCGCCGACGCCTATCCGCATCAGCTCTCCGGAGGCATGCGCCAGCGTGTCGCCATCGCCCGCGCCCTGGTCAACCAGCCGCGCATCCTGCTCATGGAC
>CAZONS010000350.1:0-3805 GCA_964581195.1 uncultured Thiobacillus sp.
GCGAAGCGTTCTATCAACTGAGATGAAATGCGTGGGCTGTCCTTGGCGCTGGCGGTGCTGATCCTCCTGTTGCAATATCCACTCTGGCTCGGCAAAGGGAGCTGGCTGCGGGTATGGGAACTGGAGCGGGAGGTGGGCGCTCAGAAGACGGCGAATCTGGCTTTGGAAGCGCGCAATGTCCAACTCGCCGCGGAGGCGCAGGATCTGCATGGAGGCTATGATGCCCTGGAGGGTCGCGCCCGTTTCGAGCTGGGCATGGTGCGTGCCGACGAAGTTTTCATCCATGTAATCGAGCCGGAAGCGGCCCAGGCCGCCGGCGGTGACGCCGGCATTCCGCCCCGCGAGGAGAACAACACCCCATGATGACCACGCTACAGATCGTCCTGGCCATCGTCGGCATCGGCATGATCGCCGCCATCGTCATCTACAACCTGGTGCAGGAGCGGCGCTTCCGCAAGGAGGCGGATCGCCTGTTCTCGCACAAACGCGACGACATCATGCTGGGCGAGGCGGTACGCACCGAGCCCAGCCGTCGACAGGGGGAAGCCCGCATCCAGCTGACCGGCCAGGAAGAACACTCGGCGGAAGCGCGGCAGGCCGTCGAGGAGGCGGATGCCCCCCTCGGCCAGCGGACGCCGGATTTCACTTTCCAGGATCCCTTCGAAATCAAATCCAGGCCACCCACGGCGCCCTTGCCGTCGGAGCGGGTCACGCCGCCCGAACACGATGACCTGCCGCCGCCCAGGCCCGAGCCCCTCCGCGCGCCCGTGGCGCAACCGGAGGTCGCGCCACGGCTGGAAGAGGATGAGGACGATCTCGGCTATCTGGCGCCCCCCGCCGCCGCCTTCGTCAATCCCACCGCCCCGGTCGAGCCGGTCGCGGCAATGCCGCGGATGGTCAGCGGTCTGGATGCGAATACCGAGTTCGTTGCCCGGCTCAAGTTCGCGTCACCGTCCGAAACCAGCTATGCCGGCCTTCTTGGCGGCCTGCGCCGCATCGGCAAGCCGGTGCGGGCCTTCGGGCTGCGCGTGGACGGTATCTGGGAAGTCGTTTCCGGCAACCCGCGCAATGCCTACAGCCAGATGGAACTTGGACTGCAGCTGGCGGATCGTGGTGGCGCCGTCGCTCAGGATCAACTCGATGCCTTCTGTCGCGCGCTCTACACCTTCGCCGCCGACTCGGGTGGTTCCGTGAGTTGCCCGGACAAGGAAGAGGCCCTGGCGCGCGCCCGCGATCTCGATCTGTTCTGCATGAATGTCGACGTGTTGATGGGCTTGAATGTGGTGGCCAGCGATGGTCACCCCTTCACCAGCGAGGCCATCCATACCCAGGCCACCGCCGCCGGGCTCAGTCTCGAGCGCGACGGTGTCTATCACGCCCATGATGCCGGCGGCCACAGCCTGTTCACCCTGGCCAACCAGGAGGAACCCCCCTTTCCCCAGGATGGTCGCGGGCTCATCACCCAGGGCGTGACCCTGTTGTTCGATGTGCCGCGGGTGGCGGATGGAGTGAATGTGTTCGATCGGATGACCGAGTTCGGCTTCAGCCTGGCGGATCGGCTGTCCGGCCGCCTGGTGGACGATAACGGTCGCGCCGTTAGCAGCGACAGCCTCAACCGCGACCGCACCCGGCTCCAGGGGTTCTACGATCGTATGGCGCAGCGCGACATTCCCGCCGGCGGTGAGCGCGCGCTCAGGCTGTTCGCCTGAGGCGGGCGCGTGATGGCCGAGGCGGAGGCGCGCGCCGGCGAACTGCGCCGTTTGATCGAGGACGCCAATTACCGTTATTACGTCCTCGACGACCCCGCCATCCCGGATGTCGAGTACGACCGCCTGCTGCGCGAACTGCAGGATCTGGAGGCCGCCCATCCGCAACTGTGCGTGGCCGATTCGCCGACGCGGAGGGTGGGCGCCGGGCCGCTCAAGGATTTCGCCCAGGTCGCCCACGACGTTCCCATGTTGTCGCTCAACAACGCCTTTTCCGAGGCGGAGGTGGCGTCCTTCGACCGGCGCGTGCGCGAGGGCCTGCGGTGCGAGGGTGAGATCGATTACGCCGTCGAGCCCAAATTCGACGGCCTCGCCATCACCTTGCGCTACGAACATGGCGTGTTCGTGCGCGGCGCCACGCGCGGAGACGGCCATACCGGCGAGGATGTCAGCGCCAACCTGCGCACCATTCGCGCCATTCCCATGCGCCTGGCCACCGCCGCGCCTCCGAGTCTGCTGGAAGTGCGCGGCGAGGTGCTGATGTTGCGACGCGACTTCGACACGCTGAACCAGGATGCCCGCGAGCGGGGCGAGAAGACCTTCGTCAATCCGCGCAACGCCGCCGCCGGCAGCCTGCGCCAGCTCGATTCCCGCATCACCGCGAAGCGGCGGCTGCACTTTTTCGCCTACGGCATCGGCGGCGTCGAGGGCATCGCATTGCCCGACACGCATGATGCCGTCATGGACTGGCTGGCGACATTGCGCCTGCCGGTCGCGAGCCAGCGCCGGGTGGTGTCCGGAGTCGCCGGGCTGATGACCTATTTCGACGAACTCGGCGCCCAGCGCGCCAGCCTGCCTTTCGACATCGACGGCGCCGTCTACAAGGTCAATCGTCTGGCCGATCAGGCGCGGCTGGGATTCGTCGCGCGGGCGCCGCGCTATGCCCTCGCCCACAAGTACCCGGCGCAGGAAGAGCTCACCGTGGTCGAGGCCATCGATGTCCAGGTCGGCCGCACCGGTACGCTGACGCCGGTGGCTCGGCTGAAACCCGTGTTCGTCGGCGGCGTCACCGTCACCAATGCCACCCTGCACAACGAGGACGAAGCGCGGCGCAAGGATGTGCGCGTCGGCGATACCGTGATCGTGCGGCGCGCCGGCGACGTGATTCCGGAGGTGGTGGGCAGCCTGCCGGAAAGGCGGCCGATGCGCGATCTCGCCAGCCCGCTGCATGAACCCTTCGTCATGCCCACGCACTGTCCGGTGTGCGGCGCCCCGGTGATCCGCCTGGAAGGCGAGGCGGCCGCCCGCTGCACCAATGGACTGGCGTGCCCGGCGCAGCGCAAGCAGGCGTTGCTGCATTTTGCCTCGCGCCGCGCGATGGACATCGAGGGCCTCGGCGACAAGCTGGTGGAGCAACTGGTGGATACCGGCCTGGTCGAAACCCCCGCTGACCTGTACGACCCGGACAGGGTCAACCGGGACAGCCTGGCCGCGCTGGAGCGCATGGCGGAAAAGTCGGCCGAGAATCTGGTGAGCGCCATCGACGGCAGTCGTGGCCGCCCGCTTGCGCGCTTCATCCACGCGCTCGGCATCCGTCAGGTCGGCGAACAGACGGCCAAGGATCTGGCGCGCGACTTCGGCAATCTGGACGATCTCATGCGGGCGGATGGGGAACGGTTGCAGCGGGTTCCCGATGTCGGTCCGGTGGTGGCGGCGTCCATCGTCGCCTTCTTCCGGGAAACTCACAACCTGGCGGTGATCGAGGGGCTCAGGCGGGCGCGCGCCTGGCGCGACGGTGAGGCACGACCCGCCCAGGCGGGCCATCTCGCCGGGAAGACCTTTGTCCTCACCGGCACCCTGCCCAGCCTTACGCGCGATGCCGCGAAGACCATGATCGAGGCGGCCGGCGGCAAGGTGGCGGGCAGTGTCTCGAAGAAGACCGCTTATGTCGTGGCGGGAACCGAAGCGGGCGGCAAGCTCGTCCGCGCGCAGGAACTGGGGCTCGCCATCCTGGACGAGGCCACCCTGCTGAATTTGCTGCAGGAACAAGGAGAAGCATGATGCAAACAGTCACCAAGGCGGTCTTTCCCGTGGCGGGG
>CAZONS010000351.1:0-3798 GCA_964581195.1 uncultured Thiobacillus sp.
CAATAAAAGCCGGCACGAAGGGTAGTCCGCGCCCTGAGTGCTGTCAAAAAAAACACTTCTATCGGGTGGGTAGTGAAATCAATGGGGTAGGTGTTGTTTCAGCGCACCGTAGAGCCAGGTGCCGTGCAGGGCGCCGATCAGGACCACGATGGCGCCGAGCGAGCCGGTGCCGACCAGGGCGAATATGGGTCCGGGGCAGAGCCCGATCAGGCCCCAGCCGAAACCGAAGATCAGACCCCCGAAAATGTAGCTCCTGGTGCCGGGCGCCTTCACCGGGATGGCAATGGCCTGGCCGTCCAGCGCGGTCTTGCCACGCAGGCGCTTGACCAACTGTATGCTGGCCAGGCCGGTGGCGATGGCCGAGAACAGGATGCCGAACATGTGGAAACTCTGGAAGTGGAACATTTCCTGGATGCGGTACCAGGACGCCGCTTCCGCCTTGATCAGGATGAAGCCGAACAGGAATCCGGACAGGAGGTAGGGTAAGTAGCGGGTCATTGCAGCATCCGTGGAACCAGGATCCAGGAGGCGAACAGACCGCCGCCGAATATGCCCAGCACCGCATAGAGCGAAGGCAGTTGCAGGGTGGACAGGCCGGTGATGGCATGACCCGAGGTGCAGCCTCCCGCATAGCGGGTGCCGAAACCGACCAGGACGCCACAGGCGAACAGGAAGGTGAAATTGTGCACGCTGGTGTGGAACAGTTCTTCCGGCACCAGGTTGAGGCCGGGTTGGGTGAAGCCCCAACTGGTCAGCATTTCCTGGGCCGCCAGGCTGAGTTCCACCGGCTGTGGGTTGGCGAAGACGACACCGGCGACATAGCCGCCGAGCGCGGTACCGATCACGAATACCAGACTCCAGGTATGTTCCTTCCAGTTGTAATGGAAGAAATTGACGTCGACCTTCTGCGGTTGGGTGATGGCGCACAGGTGGCGCAGATTGTTGGATATGCCGAACGAGCGGTTGCCGATGAACAGCATCATCGGGACCATGAGTCCGATCAGTGGTCCCGCCACATACCAGGGCCAGGGGTGGGTAAGCCAGTCCATGTTCTCCTCCAGGGATTGTGCTAAGGGAGAGATTGTATAAGCAAAGACTTATAAACCAACGGTTTTACTCAGGAACAAGTTGCTCTGTACCAGTCATGCGTACCATCAGGTTGTGCCCGGGTGCGGGCGTCTCAGGCGCGAAACAGGTCCAGACCGCGCGGGAGCCAGCGGGCAAGATGTCGTTCCACTCCCTGGGGATGCTGGCTCAGCATTCGGGCGGCGGCATCGCGCGCCTGTTCCAGCAAGTCGTCGTCCGCGACCGGATCGGCGAAGCGCAACAGGTGCTGGCCGGACTGGCGGGCGCCGAGAAACTCGCCGGGACCACGCAATTGCAGGTCGGCGCGGGCGATGGCGAAGCCGTCGTTGTGATCGTGGATGATTTTCAGCCGTCGCTTCGCGGTGTCCGAGAGCGGCCCTTCATAGAGCAGCACGCAGGAAGACTCGCGGGCGCCACGGCCGACGCGCCCGCGCAGCTGGTGCAGCTGCGCGAGGCCGAAGCGTTCGGCGTGCTCGATCACCATGAGCGCGGCGTTGGGGACGTCGACGCCGACCTCGATGACCGTGGTGGCGACCAGCAGGTGGAGTTCGCCGGTCTTGAACGCGCTCATCACGGCCGCTTTCTCGTCCGACTTCATGCGCCCGTGCACCAGGCCGATCTTCAATTCCGGCAGCAGGGCGACCAGTTCGGCGTGGCTTTCTTCCGCCGCGCGCAGTTGCAGTTTTTCGGACTCCTCCACCAGCGGGCATACCCAGTAGGCCTGGGCGCCGGCCAGGCAGTAATCGCGCAGGCGTGAGATCACCTCCTCGCGGCGATTGGCGTTGATCGTGCGGGTGAGGATGGGCGTGCGTCCGGGCGGCAGTTCGTCGATCACCGAGACGTCAAGGTCGGCGTAGTAGCTCATCGCCAGGCTGCGCGGGATGGGCGTGGCGGACATCATCAGAAGGTGGGGCAGGCGTTGGGGGCGGGTAGAAGCGGGGTCGGTCACGGCGGTGGCCCCCTTTTCGCGCAAGGCCAGTCGTTGCGCGACACCGAAGCGATGCTGTTCGTCGATGATGACCAGGGCGAGGTCGTGGAACGCGACGCCGCTCTGGAACAGGGCGTGGGTACCGACCGCGATCCGGGCGCTGCCGTCCGCGATGGCGTCGATCGCGGCGCGTTTCTTCTTGCCCTTGAGCGCCGCGGCCAGCCATGCCACCTCGATGCCCAGTGGTGTCAGCCACTCCTGGAATTTCAGGTAGAGCTGCTCCGCCAGGATTTCGGTGGGCGCCATGACCGCCGCCTGATGGCCCGCGGCCAGCGCCGGCAGCGCGGCCAGCGCCGCGACCAGGGTCTTGCCGCTGCCGACGTCGCCCTGGAGCAGGCGGTTCATCGGATGTGCCCGGGCGAGATCGTGGCGGATTTCGTTCAGCGCCCGACGCTGCGCGGCGGTGAGGGTGAAGGGCAGGGTGGCAAGCAGGCGGTCGCTCAGATCGTCATCCTGGGGGAGGGGCAGGGCGCTCATTGCCTGGCGTTGCCGCGCGGCCAGGCGCAGGGAGAGTTGCTGGGCCAACAGTTCGTCGTACTTGAGGCGGCGCCAGGCGGGGAGCGCGCGGGCATCCAGCGCGGCGAGATCGGCGTCCGGCGGCGGGTGATGCAGGGTGTTCAGCGCCTCGGCGAAGCTGGGCAGCCCTGCCGGTGCCGGTAACGGGTCGCTCAGATCGGCTTCGGCGAGGACCCTGGCGATCGCGCGGCGGATGGCGTACTGCGAGAGTGCGGCCACCGCCGGATAGATCGGGGTGAGGCTGTCCGGCAGCGGGGTGTCGTCCCGCACCACGCGGAATTGCGGGTGCACCATCTCGGCGCCGAAGAAGCCGGGACGCACCTCGCCCAGCAGGCGTACCCGCGCCCCGGGCTTGAGCAGGGCCGCCTGACCGGGATAGAAATGCAGGAGTCGGAAATGCAGGCGTTCGCGCGGGTCGGCGGGGTCGGCGATTTCGACCTGCAGTTGCCGGCGTGGCCGGTTCTGGATTTCGCAGTGGACCACCACCCCCTCGATTTGCGCGGATTCGCCCAGGCGGGCATCGCGCAGGGGGGTGAGGCGGGTTTCGTCCTCGTAGCGCAGCGGCAGGTGCAGGATCAGGTCGGCCGCATCGGCATAGCCCAGTTTGCGGGCGACCTCCGCCGGAGTGGGTGCCGCCATCCGGCCGGGATCAGCCCAGGACCATCACCGCGTCCGCCTCGACCAGGGCGCCACGCGGCAGGCTGGCGACGCCGACGGCGGCGCGCGCCGGATAGGGCTGCTCGAAGTATTGCGCCATGATCTCGTTGACCTTGGCGAAATGGCCGAGGTCGGTGAGGAAGACATTGAGCTTGGCCACGTCGGCGAGGCCGCCACCCGCCGCCAGCGCGACGGCGCGCAGATTGGCGAAGACCTGGTGGATCTGCGCCTCGATGCCCTCGACCAACCGCATGCTCGCGGGGTCGAGACCGATCTGGCCGGAGAGATAGACGGTATTGCCGGTTTTCACCGCCTGGGAGTAGGTGCCGATGGCGGCGGGAGCGTCGGGGGTGGCGATGATCTGTCTGGACATGGCGAAGAGCGGGTTTGTGGTGGAACGGTGGGTCAGACGACGTTGGTGCCGCGGTCATCATGTTTGCCCTTCATGCGCGTGATGCGCACGACTTCATGCAGCGCGCGCAGGGCGCGGATGAGCCGGGCGAGGTGGAGGCGGTTTTGCACGCTGACCGTGAAATAGAGGCTGGAATAGG
>CAZONS010000352.1:0-3768 GCA_964581195.1 uncultured Thiobacillus sp.
ATCTGCGCCAGCACCAGCAGCAGCGCGACTCTTGCCAGCGGCACCGGCGCGCGGACGCCGACGGGGATCGGGCGTTCGCGCAGCAGCAGCCAGACCAGCAGCGCCAGGGTCGTCATGCCGCCCAGCAGATGCGCCGCGACGACCATGGGCTTGAGCTGCTGGGTGACGGTCCACATCCCCAACAGCGCCTGGAACGACACCAGAACCAGCAGCGCGACGGGCAGGACGCGGCGGGCCGGCGGCAGGCGGCGCCAGGCCAGAACGGCGATGAGCAGAATGGCCAGGCCGAGGCCCCCGGCCAGATAGCGATGCAGCATTTCCTTCCAGGCCTTGGCATGGGAGACCGGCCCCAGGGGATCGGCGTCGAGCGCGGCCGCGATCCGTTCGCCGGCATGCCAGGGCGAGAGCTGACCGTAGCAGCCGGGCCAGTCCGGGCAGCCGAGCCCGGCGTCGGACAGCCGCACATAGGCGCCGAAGACGATCACCGTGAAGGTGAGCCCGGTGCTGAACAGGAGCAGGAGACGTGGCAGTTTCATCCGATCTTCGAGGCCTTCAACAATTGGCGCAGGTCGCGCAACATGCCCTCGCCCTCCGCCGCGACCGGGAAGCGCAGCATCACCCGGCCGAGCGGGTCGACGACATAGGTGCGTACCGGCTCCGGCCAGGCGGCCAGGGCGGCGCGGGATACGCGGTAAGCACGCGCGAGATCGACGGGCGCGGCGCCATCGGTCTGGATCAGCGCCTGCGCCACCCGCGCCTGTTCGCGCCCCTGGGCGATGCGCACCTGGCGGGCAAGATGCAGTTGTCGCCGGCAGTCGGGGCCACACTCGCCATGGGCCACGGTCAGCAGGACCCAGCGCCCGCGCAGCGCGGCGAGGTCGGCGGGCTGACCGGCCGCGTCGATCATGCCGACGAAGCGGGGCGTGGCGGGCGGCAGCAACTCGCCGTAGACACTTGCCGCCGGCGCCGGCCAGACCTGGTGGACGACCCAGGCCGCCAACGCCGGCGCCGCGAACAAACTCATCAGCAGAAGCAATTTGATACGGTCAGGTCGGTGCATGGAAGCGCCTCCAGATGCCGTAATGGGCGTACAGCGCGAAGATCGCGGCGGTCATCGCGAACCATTGCACGGCATAGCCGAGATGCCGCTCGACGCCGCTATCCGGCCGCGGCCAGTCGCGCGCCAGGCCATCGCCGGCGAACGAGGTCTGCAGCAGCATCCGATCCGGCAAGCCGCCGTGATACCAGTCGCGGTAACGCGCCAGGCTCAGGTTCTGCCAGACCGGCCCCGCGACGCCCTGTTCGGAGAGTTCGAGATAGCGGCTTTGCGCGGGGACCAGCAGTCCTTCCAGCGTCACCGGGCCGGAGGGCACAGCCGCGTCAGGGCGAATGGCGCGGTCGCTCGCCGCCGCCAGCCAGCCCCGGTTCACCAGCACCACGCCACCCGGGTAAGCCAGGGGGACGATCACGTGATAACCGGGCCGGCCCTGGCGCGGGCGGTTATCGAGATAGATCTGATACGGGGCTTCGTATCGTCCGCTCACCTTGACCCGGCTGAAGGGTGGCGCCGAACTGGGCGAGAGGACGGCGAGGTCCAGCGCGGGCAAGGCTGCCGCCACGTCGAAAGCGGCCTGCCTGGCGCGTTTCTCCTCCGCCCGGCCGAGTTGCCACTGCCCCAGCCAGAAGGTCAGCCCGGCGAAGAACAGGGCCGTGAGCGCCGGCAGCCAGGCCGGCCGCCAGCGCGCCCGCGCGGCGCGGGGCGGGGCTACACTCAAGGCCGACATTCCCGGTTCGCCATCCATGCGCATCCTCGTTGCTCTCCTTCTCGTCCTGATCCTGTTCAGCCTGCTCAGCGGCCTGGTCCATCTGATCCGCGACCGTGGCCACGGCGAGCGCGCGGTGAAGGCCCTGACCTGGCGCATCGGCCTGTCCGTCGCCCTCTTCCTGGTGTTGCTGGCGGGGCATTACCTCGGCCTCTGGCAACCGGCCGGGCTTTAACCGGCAACACGTAGGTTGGGTTAGGCGCGGCCTTTTGCGCCGTAACCCAACAATGGCGGCTTGTCGGGTTACGCGATAAGGCCGCTAACCCGACCTACAGCCGGTCGTAGGTTGGGCTAAGCGAAGCGTGCCCAACCTACGTTTCCGTTCCAGGAACCGTAGCCCGGATGCAGCGCAGCGGAATCCGGGGATCGCACCACGAAATATCCCGGATTCCGCTGCGCTGCATCCGGGCTACCTGCTAACCCGACCTACAACCAGTACACGAAAACAAACAGCAGCAGCCACACCACATCGACGAAGTGCCAGTACCAGGACACCGCCTCGAAGGCGAAATGGTGATCCGGCCGGAAATGCCCGGCCAGGGCGCGGCCCAGGATCACCGCCAGCATCAGGGCGCCGATGCTGACGTGCAGGCCGTGGAAGCCGGTGAGCATGAAGAAGGTGGCGCCGTAGATGCCGGCGCCCAGGGTCAGGCCCAGGGCGGTGTAGGCGTGGTGGTATTCGTAAACCTGGAAGCCCAGGAAGGTCAGCCCCAGGATCACCGTCAGCGCCAGGCCCAGGATCAACTGGCCGCGCCGGCCGCGTTTCAGGCCCCAGTGCGCCCAGGTCACGGTCATGCCGGAACTCAGCAGCAACAGCGTGTTCAGGGCCGGAATGCCCCAGGGCGACATCGGCGTGAACGCCGCTTCGACCCCCGGCCCGGCGGTCGGCCAGCCGCCGCTGTAACCCGGCCACAACAGACGCGCCTGGTCACCGGCGGCGAGATCCGGCACCGCGATCATGCGGCCGTAGAACAGGGCGCCGAAGAAGGCGGCGAAGAACATCACCTCGGAGAAGATGAACCAGCCCATGCCCCAGCGGAAGGACTGGTCCACCTGGGCGCCGTGCAGGCCGCTCTCGCCCTCCCGGATCACCTTTCCAAACCAGCCGACCAGCATCGCCGCCAGCCCCGCCGCCCCCGTCGCCAGCAACCAGCCGCCGGCGGCCATATCGTGGATCAGCAGCGTCGCGCCGAGGGCCGCGCTCATCAGCGCCAGCGATCCGACCAGAGGCCAGTGGGACGGCGCGGGCAGGTAGTAATCGCCGGGATGGATCGTCATGTCCGCCGCCCCGCATTGAAGAAGGTGTAGGACAGGGTCACCACCTTGAGATCGGCCGCCAGCCCGCGATCCAGCACGAACAGCACCGGCAGGCGCACGGTTTCATGCGGCGCCAGGCGTTGTTCGCGGAAGCAAAAGCAGTCGATCTTCTTGAAGTGGGCGGCGGCGGCCAGCGGCGCGTAGCTGGGCACGGCGCGGCCGACCAGGGGACGGTCGCTGAGGTTCTCCAGTTCGTATTCCACCCGCACCAGTTCGCCGGGGTGCGCGTCCACCGGCAGGGGCGGCGCGGTGAGACGCCAGAGCGCGCCGTCCTGGACATTGGCCAGCAGTTCGATGCGCACTTTGCGGCTGGCATCGACCTGGGTGTTGTTGACCAGCGCCTGGGCGGCATCGCGATTGAGGCCGGTGAGATCGCAGAACACGTCATAGAGCGGCACCAGATCTTCTACCCGATCGACGCCGTGCCGGAGCACCTCCGTTTCATCCCCTATCTCAACCCCTTGACCTACCCCGTCCTCGACGCGCGGCGCGTGCTGGTGCTCGGCGAACCGCCCGACTGGCCCGTGCTCGTCGCATTCACCGTAGCCTGCGCCGCGGTGATGCAGGCCGGCTACGCCTGGTTCGTCAAGAGCAAGCGCGGGCTGGCGGACGTGATCTGAACGGGAGC
>CAZONS010000353.1:0-3761 GCA_964581195.1 uncultured Thiobacillus sp.
CACGAGATCAAGAACCCGCTGACGCCGATCCAGCTCTCCGCCGAGCGGCTGGAAGCCAAGCTGGCGGATCGACTCGAAGGCCCGGCGCGTGAGACCCTGATCCGCGCCACCGCCACCATCGTCGGCCAGGTCGCGGCGATGAAGGGCCTGGTCGATGCCTTCGCCCAATATGCCCGGCTACCGGCGCCGCGCATCGAACGTCTCGACATGAACGACTTGGTCGAGAATGTGCTGCACATGTATGAAGGCAGCGTCGCCATCGCCAGCGAACTGGCGGTGGATCTGCCGCCGGTGGCGGGTGACCCCGCGCTGCTCGGTCAGGTACTGGTCAATCTGGTGAAAAATGCCCAGGAAGCGCTCGAAGGGGTGGAGGCGCCGCTGATTCGTGTCAGTACGGCCCGGCACGGGAGTCAGGTAAGCTTGTGCGTGCACGACAACGGCCACGGCTTTCCCGAGGAGTTGTGGGGTCGCCTGTTCGAGCCCTACGTCACCAGCAAGCCCAAGGGCACCGGCCTCGGCCTGCCGGTGGTCAAGAAAATCGTGGAAGAGCATCACGGCAGCATCGCGGTTGATAATCCGGAAACGGGGGGCGCCCGCATCTGCGTCAGCCTGCCGGCACTGATTAGTGAGGAAGAACGACATGCCTGAAATTCTGGTGGTGGATGACGAGCCCGGAATTCGCGAACTGATGCGCGAGATCCTGGAGGAGGAAGGGTACGAGGTACGCATGGCGGAAAACGGCACCCGCGCCCGGGCCGCGCTGGATGACAAGAACCCGGATCTGATCCTGCTCGATATCTGGATGCCCGACGTCGATGGCGTCACCCTGCTCAAGGAATGGCGCGGACAGGGGCGGCTGACCATGCCGGTGGTGATGATGTCCGGCCATGGCACCGTGCATACCGCCGTCGAGGCGACCCGGCTGGGCGCCTTCGACTACCTGGAAAAACCCATCGCCTACAAGCAATTGCTGGAAACCGTGAAGAAGGCGCTGGCCTCGCGCCAGGCCAAGCCCACCACCAGCGGCACGCTGGAGGAACTCGGTGGCGGTGAAAGCATCAAGCGCCTGGCGCAACGCCTGGGCCTCGCCGCCAGCGCCGGTTTGCCGGTGTTGTTGCTGGCGGAGCCAGGCACCGGAGAAGAAGTGGCGGCGCATTTCCTGACCCCGCCCGAAGCGCCATTCGTGCGTGTCGACGATGCTGGCGAACTGGCGAATCGGCCGACCGACATCCTCGCGCGCGCCAAGGGCGGGTTGGTGTTCGTGCCGGATCTGGGCAGCCTCTCGGTGATGCAGCAACGCGGCCTGATCCTCCTGATCGCGCGCCGCGCCGAATTCTCCGCGCGGGTGGTGACGGTGATCCGTGAAGACCCCGCGAGCGCGCTCGCGGAAGGTCGACTGACCCCGGAGTTGCATGAACTGCTGGCACACGCGGTCGTCGAGTTGCCGCCACTGCGCCAGCGCCGCGAGGACATCCCGGCGCTCGCCGCCTGCGCGCTGGAAGCCTCCTGCATCCGCCTGCGCCAGCCGCCCCTGAAATTCACCGAGGCCGCCCTGGCGCGCCTGGCGGAGCACGACTGGCCGGGCAACCTCGCCGAGCTGGATACCCTGGCCGGCCGTCTCGCCCTGGAGAGTGGCGGTGGCGAGCCGATCGACCAGAACGTGGTCGATGCCGTGCTCGGCCCACGCGACGGCAAGGCCAGGACGGGAGTCGAACTGATGCTGCATCTGCCTCTCAAGGAGGCGCGCGATGCCTTTGAAAAGGCCTATCTGGAAGCCCTGCTGGCGGAGTGCGACTGGGGCATGAGCCGCGCCGCCGAGCGTGCCGGTCTCGACCGCACCAACCTGTATCGCAAGGTGAAGCAGTTGGGCATCGAGGCGCCGGGGAAAGACAAGTGAAGGAGCAAGGCACAAGGGGCAAGACACAAGGGAAAGCCCCCGGGCCCGCTGCGCGCAATATTGACCCTGCCCCTTGCCTCTTGTCCCCTGCTCCCTGTCTTCCATGAAAATCATCATCCTAGGCGCCGGCCAGGTCGGCTCGAATCTGGCGGAACACCTGGTACGGGAAGGCAACGACCTGACCGTGGTGGATATCGACGCGGAAAAGCTCGTGGCGCTGCAGGATCGCTTCGATCTGCGCACGGTGCAGGGCCAGGCCTCTCATCCCGCCGTGCTCAAGCAGGCCGGCGCCGAGGATGCCGACATGCTGGTGGCGGTGACGCTCAATGACGAGACCAACATGGTCGCCTGCAAGCTGGCGGGCACCCTGTTCAACATTCCCACCAAGATCGCCCGCATCCGCGCCATCGATTACATGAAGCATCCGCAGTTGTTCGAGTCGGATCATTTCGGCGTCGACCACGTCATCGCGCCGGAACAGGAAATCACCGACTACCTGCGCAAGCTGATCGATTACCCGGAGGCGCTGCAGGTGGTCGACTTCGGCGGCGGCCGCGCCCGCCTGGTCGCGCTCAGCGCCCGCGCCGGCGGGCCGCTGGTCGGGCACGAACTGCGCGACCTGCAAAAGCACCTGCCCGGCCTCGACGCCCGCGTCGCCGCGATCTTCCGGCGCGACCGCACCATCGTCCCGGAGGGGCGCACGGTGATCCAGGACAAGGACGAGATCTTCTTCATCGCCGCCACCGAGAACATCCGCGCGGTGATGAAGGAGATGCGTCGCGGCGACAAGAGCGTGCGGCGGGTGATGATCGCCGGTGGCGGCAATATCGGCCAGCGTCTGGCGAAGAGCCTGGAGCCGGACTACGAGGTCAAGATCATCGACCGCAACAAGAAGAACACGGAAAGACTCGCGCAAAGCCTGCACAGCACGCTCGTGCTCACCGGCGACGCCACCGACGAGGACCTGCTCCTGGAAGAGAACATCGAGGACATGGACGTGTTCTGCGCGCTGACCAACGATGACGAGGACAACATCATGTCCGCGCTCCTGGCCAAGCGGCTGGGCGCCAAGAAGGTGATCGCCCTGATCAACCGCTCGACCTACGTCGACCTGTTGCAGGGTGGCGAGATCGACATCGCCCTGTCACCGGCGCAGGCCACCATCGGCCCGCTGCTGACCCACATTCGCCGCGGCCACATGGCGGTGGTCCACTCCCTGCGGCGCGGCGCCGCCGAAGCCTTGGAGGCGGTGGTACACGGCGACGCCAGGGCGTCCAAGCTGGTGGGACGGCGGATCGAGCAGGTGGAGTTGCCCGAGGGCGTGTCCATCGGCGCCATCCTGCGCGGCGATCAGGTCATCATCGCCCACCACGACAACGTCATCGAGGCGGATGACCACCTCATCCTGTTCGTGCCGAACAAGCGCCTCATTCCGAAGGTGGAAAAACTGTTCCAGGTGGGGCTGGGCTTTTTCTGATGCGCGCGGACCTTACCTGTAGCGCGGGCGTCCCCGCCCGCATCGTTCCCTCTGATTGCTTCTTCGCCGCGCTTCCCCGCCTGATCGACGCCGCCGGTCGCTGGCCGGCTTGCAGGCGAGACGCCCGCGCCACAGAAGCGGCGTGGTTCGCCGTGAGGCCATGATCCGCCGCGTTTTCCCCATCCTCCACGTCCTCGGCATGATCATCCTGGTGTTCGGCCTGTCCATGCTGGTCCCGCTGCTGCTCTCGGAGTTGACCCGTGATGGCGCCCAGCGCGCCTACGACGAGGCCGCCCTGATCACCATCGGCAGCGGCCTGCTGCTCTGGTTGATCGGCCGCCACTGGCGGCGCGAACTGAAAACCCGCGACGGCATCCTGCTGGTGGT
>CAZONS010000354.1:0-2438 GCA_964581195.1 uncultured Thiobacillus sp.
CGGTCAGCTTGAGGAACACGTCTTCCAGGTTGGCCGGGCGGTGCAGGTAGCGCAGGCCGGGGTGGGCTTCCAGTTCGGCCACCACCTTTTCCGGTGCTTCGGTGTAGCAGAACAGGGTTTCGCCGGCCTGCTCGCAACGCTTGCACCAGACACTAGCGCAGGCCTGCCATTCCGCCAGGCCCTCGCCGTAGATTTCCACCACGTGCGGCTCGATGTGGGTCCTGATCAGGTCGCGCGGGCTGCCCTGGACGATGACGCGGCCGTGGTCGATGACGCTGATGTCGTCGCACAGGCGTTCGGCTTCTTCCATGAAATGGGTGGTGAGCAGCAGCGTCTTGCCCTGCCCCATGAGCCGGCGCAGCCCCTGCCAGATAAGATGCCGGGCCTGCGGGTCGAGGCCGGTGGTGGGTTCGTCGAGGATCACCAGGTCGGGGTCGTTGACCAGGGCGCGGGCCAGGGTGAGGCGCCGCTTCATGCCGCCGGAGAGGGTGGCGATGAGGGCGTCGGCCTTGCCGCCGAGGCCGGCGAAATCGAGCAGGGCGGGGATGCGTTCGGCCATCTCGCGTTTGCCGATACCAAAGTAGCGGCCGTAGATCCGCAGGTTCTCCCGCACCGTGAAGTCCGGGTCGAGGTTGTCCATCTGCGGCACCACGCCGACCCGGGCGCGGGCCCGTTCGGCCTCATCCGGCAGCGGGTGACCGAGCAGTTCCACGCTGCCGGCATCGGCGCCGATCAGTCCCAGCGCCAGGCGCAGGGTGGTGGTCTTGCCGGCGCCGTTGGGGCCGAGCAGGCCGTGGCAGCGGCCGCGCGCGAGTTCCAGATCAAGGCCGTCGACCACGGTGGTGTCGCCGTAGCGTTTGGTCAGGTGGGCGAGTTTCAGCGGTGAAGTCATGGGGCAATGAGGCGTTCCACATGTGCCTGCAATTCCCGCAGACGGCCATGGAAAAAGTGGCCGGCGCCATCGATCTCGATCAGCGGGAGGTCGTGTTGCATCGCGTAGGCCCGGGCGGCGGCGAAGGGAATCACCTCGTCCTCGCTGCCGTGCAGGATGGTCGTGGGGATGGCGGCGGCCTCGAATTCGTACATGGACACCGCCGGCCCGACCAGAATCAGTTGCCGGGCCTGGAGTTCGCGCGCCACCCGGTGCTGCACGTAGGCGCCGAAGGAGAAGCCGAGCAGGGTCCAGGGCAGCGCGCCATAGTGGGCTTCGATGGCGGCGGCCAGCGCCAGCAGGTCTTCGGTCTCGCCGATGCCGTGGTCGAACTCGCCGGAGCTGTCACCCACCCCGCGGAAGTTGGGGCGTACCGCGACCAGGCCGCGGGCCAGGGCGGCGCGGGCCAGGGTCCAGGCCACCTTGTTATCCAGGCTGCCGCCCTTCAGCGGGTGCGGATGGGCGATCAGCGCCAGGCCGCGCGGCGTGTCCGGCGGTTCCTCGACAACCGTCTCGAGCTGGCCGTGGGGGACCTTGATGCGCAGGCGGTGGCGTTTCAACTTGGGTTCACCTTGACCTTTGGCCCATGCCGGGTATGGGGCGACGGCGATATGTCCCACAGGGACGGTATCCATTCGCGCTCGCCAGCTTCGTCCTTCCGGTCTGGCCCACGAAGCCGGCGAGACGCCGGCGCTACAGGTGGGGCCGCGCCCCATGAATCGCCCGGTTTCAAATCTTCAACCGCTCCACGACCTGGCCGTCGCGCAGGTGGGATTCGACGATCTCGTCGATGTCGGCCTGGTCGACGTAGGTGTACCAGACCGCGTCCGGGTAGACGACGCAGACCGGGCCCTCGTCGCAGCGGTCGAAGCAGCCGGCGCGGTTGACCCGGCAGTCGCCGCCCTTGCCGTGCAGTCCGAGCTTCTTCGCCTTCTTCTTGGCGTGCTCGAACATCGCCTCGGCATCGTGGTCGGAACAGCAGGGGCCGCCGTCCTCGCGCTGGTTGAGGCAGAAAAAGAGGTGGTGTTTGAAATGGCTCATGGTGGGTCAAAGTTCGTGAGATTTGGCGCGGGAGCCGCGGGCTTTCTCCACCGGGTACTTGGCGGCGTTGATCGCCAGCTTGTCCTCGGCGGCTTTCAGCAGGTCGATGTCCAGGCAGTTGGCCAGGCTCACCAGGTAGATCAGCACGTCGGCCATTTCCTGGCGCACCGCCTCCCGCTTCGCCGGCGGCAGGTTCAGGCTTTCCTCAGGGGTGAGCCACTGGAACGGTTCCAGCAGTTCCGCCGCCTCGACGATGAGCGCGGCGGTGAGATTTTTGGGCGTGTGGTAGAGCTGCCAGTCACGCTCGCGGCCGAATGCGCGCACGCTCGTGGCGAGTTGTTCAAGAGTAGTGATCGACATGATCAGCGCAGCACGAACACCACGGCGATGTTGAGCAGGCCCAGGGTCAGGTTGGTGCCGACCAGCATCCGGATGCGGTTCAGCGCCGCGCCCGCCGCCGGCCAGT
>CAZONS010000354.1:2538-3721 GCA_964581195.1 uncultured Thiobacillus sp.
TTGGTGCCGACCAGCATCCGGATGCGGTTCAGCGCCGCGCCCGCCGCCGGCCAGTCGCCCGCCACGACGGCGCGCTTCATGGCGGCGAAGGGCACGAAATAGAGCCAGGCGTAGATCGCGGTCATGAGGTAGCCGATGGCCACCATGATGTGCACATGCACCGGCACGGCGGCCATGCCGCCCATCTGCAGGACCATGGCCTGGCCGGACAGCAGCAGCGCGATCACCGATACCCAGACCCAGGGGAAGAAACGGCCGAACACGCCGCGCCACAACGACAGGCGCAGCGGCGGCTCCAGGGTGGCGATGGCGGCGGGGCGCAGGCATTGGTGGGCGAAAAACATGCCGCCCACCCAGACGACGCTGGCGAGGACGTGGATAAGCGTGAGCGTGCTATGCAACATGGGGGTCTCCGAGAGGCTGCGACAGACGCCGAGTTTACCCGTCTGGCGCGTCGCCGCCGGGGCGACACGGTGGCGATGTTTTTCGCGATGACGACAATGCCGCTGTTTATACTTACGCCGGTTTTTTTGCCGGTCACCCACCCCTTGCCATGAGCGCTCCCCTGAACGTCGTCATCCTCGCCGCCGGCAAAGGCACGCGGATGAAATCCGACCTGCCCAAGGTCTTGCATCCGCTCGCGGGCCGGCCGCTGCTGGGCCATGTGCTGGCCGCCGCCGATACCCTCTCCCCGGAACGGATCTGCGTGGTCTATGGCCACGGTGGCGAGGTCCTGCCCAATGCCATCGCCCGGCCGGAACTGGCCTGGGCGAAGCAGGAGCCGCAACTGGGCACCGGCCACGCCGTGCGGCAGGCGGTGCCGCATCTCGACCCGGCGGCGATCTGCCTGATTCTTTACGGCGACGTGCCGCTCACCCGCCCGTAAACGCTGCGGGAAATGACCCTGATCGCGCGCGAAGGGGCCATCGCCCTGTTGACCGTGCGCCTGGCGAACCCGGCGGGTTACGGCCGCATCGTGCGCAATGCGCGCGGCCAGGTGGAACGCATCGTCGAACACAAGGACGCCACGCCCGAGGAACTGGCGATCGACGAGGTCAACACCGGCATCCTCTGCCTGCCCGCCGGCAAGCTGGCCGGCTGGCTGGCGCGCCTGGGCAACGACAACGCCCAGGGCGAGTATTACCTGACCGATGTGATCGGCATGGCCGCCGCCGAGGGCGAG
>CAZONS010000355.1:0-3685 GCA_964581195.1 uncultured Thiobacillus sp.
ACGAGCTGTCGGCCACCACCCAGGGCATGCGCAACGCGCTGACGCAACTCGGGCAACTGACCGGTGGGACGGTCACGGAGATCGATCCCTGGGGCTATACCGAGACCGCTCGCCCCGACGATTTGCCCCGCGACCTGGAGCAGGCGGTCGAACGGGCGCTGGCCCATTCCCCCTCCCTGCGCCGTTTGAATTTCGAATCGGAAGCCGCGAGCGCGGACATCGATTCGAAACGTTCGGCCTATCTGCCGCAGTTGGCGCTGCGCCTGGAAACCACTCAGGGCAGCACCTCCGACAACCGTGCCTTGCTGGTGCTGCAGGCGCAACCCGGCGCGGGCCTGTCGGCGCGTTCCGGCGTCAGCGCCGCCCTCGCCCGCCGCGAATCCATACGCCAGAACGCCGAGGCCGCGCGGCGCGATGTGCGGCAGCAGATCACCCTGGACTGGAATGAGTGGACGGCGGCGCGCTCGCGCGCGGAGTACGCCGAGCAGGCGCGCAGCACGTCGGCGGAGGTCTCCGATTCCTATGCGCGACAGTACACCGCCGGCCGCAAGACCTGGCTGGATGTGCTCAATGCCGTACGCGAGGCGACCCAGGCGGAACTCGCGCTGGTGGATGCGCGCAGCCAGATGCAGGCGGCGGCGTTGCGACTGAAGGTGCTGACCGGGGCGTTGAACCTGGAAGCGAAGTAGGGTGCGCCACGCGCACCGATTCACCCACGTGGTGCGCGCGGCGCACCCTACGCAAGCTGTTCGATAACCGATCTGGAATTCTCTGATGAACGACAACCTCGCTCCCCTGATCGACCGGGCCGCACGTCTTGCCGGCCAGCGGGTCGCCGGCGGCCGTCTCGACGACCTGGCGAATACGCCAGCAGGACTCGGCGCTACCGCCCAGTTCGTCACCGCCTGGCGCGCCGTGGGCCTGGAAGGCACACCCCTGCGCATTGCCGAGCCCTCCCCCGCCGATCTGCCGCTGGCCGGCTGGACGGCGGACCAAGGCTGGTTCGTCCTGCAAGGCCGGGCGGCGGATGGAAGCTGGCGCGGCGAAACCCCTGACGGGGCGCCGCTGACCCTGAGCACGCTGGAACATGCCGAATGCCTGTCGCTGCCCCGGCGCGCGCAAAACGCCGCCGCCACGCCGTCCGCCCTGGGCCTGGTCGGGCGCGCCCTGATGGCGCGCAAGCGCATTTTCATCGAGGCCATCCTGGCGACCGCCCTGGTCAACCTGCTCACCCTGGCGACCTCGCTCTACAGCATGCAGATCTTCGACCGGGTGATTCCCAACCAGGGCTTCCAGACGCTCTGGGTGCTGACGGTGGGGGTGGGCCTGGCGGTGGGCCTGGAATTCATCCTCAAGATCGTGCGCAGCAACATGGTCGACCGCACCTGCAACGCCGTCGATCATGAACTTTCCGAATGGTTCTTCGGCCGCATGCTGGGCATCCGCATGGAGGCGCGCCCGGCCTCGGTGGGTACCCTGGCCTCGCAGGTGAAGGGATTCGAGATGGTGCGCGGCGTGCTCGCCTCGACTTCGCTGTTCGTGCTGGCCGATGTGCCGTTCGCACTCTTCTTCATCCTGGTGATTTTCCTGGTGGGCGGCTGGGTGGCGGTGGTGCCGCTGATCGCCCTGCCGGTGGCGCTGGGCGCCGGCCTGATGTTCCAGCATGTGATCCAGAAGCACACCCGCCTCAATCTCTCCGGCAACAACCGCAAGGCCGGCCTGCTGGTGGAGGCGGTGGACGGCGCCGAATCACTCAAGGCCAACAGCGCGGAATGGAAGCTCCAAGGCCGCTGGAACGATCTGGTGGAGGAAACCAGCGAATCCGACCACCAGGTCCGCACCTATTCCGCGCTGGCGCAGAACCTCACGGTCGCCCTGCAGCAATTCAGTTATGTCGCGCTCATCGCCACCGGCGCCTGGCTGGTCACTCAGAACGAGTTGACCATGGGTGGCCTGCTCGCCTGCTCGATCATCAGCAACCGCGCCCTGATGCCCATCGTGCAATTGCCGGGGGTGATGGTGCAGTGGGCGCACGCGCGCGCCGCCATCGAGGGGTTGGACAAGATCATCGCCCTGCCCAGTGAAGCGGACACGGCCGAGCACACTCTGGCGCCGCAGGTGCTGGAAGGCGGCATCCGCTTCGAGCGGGTGCGCTTCACCTACGGCATGGCCAAGCGCCTGGCCCTGGAAGTGGAGCGGCTGGAAATCCGGCCGGGCGAGCGCATCGGTCTGATCGGGCCGATCGGCTCCGGCAAGAGCACGCTGCTCAAGCTCGCCTCCGGCCTCTATCGCCCGAACGAAGGCAAGCTGTTCCTCTCAGGCATGGACATGACCATGCTGGCCCCCGAAGTGGTGCGCGAGACCATCGCGTATCTGCCGCAGGACGCGCGCCTGTTCTCCGGCACCCTGCGCGACAACCTGTTGCTCGGCCTGCCCGATCCCGGCGACGAGGCGATCCTGGATGCATCTCGAAGAAGCGGCCTGATCGACCTGATCAGCGGCCAGCCCAAGGGCCTCGGCCTGGAGATCACGGAGGGTGGACGCGGGGTATCCGGCGGCCAGAAGCAGCTCATCGCGCTGACCCGGATGCTGCTGGCGAAGCCGAGGACCTGGTTGCTGGATGAACCGACCGGCTCGATGGATGCGGACAGCGAGGCGCGCGTCGTGGCCCTGCTCAAGAGCACCCTCGGCCCCACGGAGACCGCCATCGTCGCCACCCACAAGACCGCCCTGCTCCCCTTGCTCACCCGCCTGCTGGTGGTCAAGGACGGTCGCGTGGTCCTCGACGGCCCGCGCGACGAGGTCTTGGCGAAGTTGTCGGGCAAGGCCTGAGTACGACATTTTCCTGGAGCGCCGGCATCCCTGCCGGCATCGTTGAACCAGCCGGCGGGAATGCCGGCGCCACATGAGGACCCCCCATGATTCCCCGCAATGAACGAGGTGTCAGCCGCGCCAGCCGCCTGTTGCTCTGGGCCAGCGTGGCGACGGTGGCCGGCTTCCTGATCTGGGCCAACTGGGCCGAATTGGACACCATCACCCGCGCCGGCGGCCAGGTCATCGCCAGCTCGCGCAACCAGGTGGTGCAGTCCCCGGATGGCGGCGTCCTTGAGAAGATGCTGGTCCGGGAAGGCGACACCGTGAAGCGCGGCCAGGTCCTGTTTCGTTTCGACCAGGCCCGCGCCAGCGCGGGGCATCAGGAAAGTCTGGCCAAGGCGGCGGCGCTGAGGGCGACCGTGGCGCGTCTCAAGGCCGAGGTCTTCGGTGGCGAACCACAATTCACCGGCCTGGCCGGCTTCACCGAAGTGCGCGACAACCAGCGCGCCCTGTTCCAGCGCCGCCAAGCCGCCATCAACGAGGAGATCGCCTCTCTGGAACGCTCGCTGGAACTGGTGAAGAAGGAACTGGACATGAACCTGCCTCTGCTGAAAAGCGGTGACGTCAGCCGCGCCGAGGTGCTCAAGCTGCAACGCCAGGTGGCCGACATCCAGGGCCAGATCACCAATCGCCGCAACAAGTATTTCCAGGATGCCCAGGCGGAACTGGCAAAGGCGCAGGAAGAGCTGGAGTCGGTGGAACAGGTCCTGGCCCAGCGCCGCGAACAACTGGAATACACGGAAGTGCACGCGCCCATGGACGGTGTCGTTCGCAACGTCCGCCTGACCACGCAGGGCGGCGTCGCCCGGCC